>NZ_JBFTNE010000001.1:0-221167 GCF_056397325.1 Cupriavidus sp. 05N39 | reverse complement strand
ACTTCAGTTCGCCGCGCCTTTCGCGCCGCCAACCACCCTGCCAACCCCGCAACCCTTGTCCCGCCTGCTTTGCAGCGCGGTAGTTGTGTTGCGAGGGGGCGAATCTTAAGGGAGCCCCTCGGCCATGGCAAGCGTTTTCTGAAATTTCTTCAGAGCGGTTTGTGACGCTGTGATGAAGCCGGCTGCCGAGCCCCGGCGCAGGGCAGCTTCCGCGTGGCTGCAATCTATTAGAATCAACGGATGCCTGACCTCTCCATCTACCAGCCCTCGCGCCAGCCGGCCAACACGCCCTGGCACCTGGATGCGCAAGCGCTGGCCGACGCACTCTCCCGCCCCATCGTCTTTGTCGACCTGGAAACAACCGGCGCCGACGCCACCCGGGACCGCATCACCGAGATCGGCGTGGTGGAAGTGGGGCCGGACGGTATTGTCGAATGGGATACCCTGGTCGATCCCGGGATCGGCATCCCACCCTTCATCCAGCAACTGACGGGTATCACCGATGCCATGGTGCGCGGCAAGCCAAGCTTCGAGTCGCTGGCGGAGAGCCTGGCGGAGCGGCTGCAGGGCAAGCTCTTCGTCGCCCATAACGCACGCTTCGACTATGGCTTTCTCAAGAATGAATTCCGCCGCGTTGGCGTGACGTTCCGCGCCGACGTATTGTGCACCGTGCGCCTCTCGCGCTCGCTGTTTCCGTCGGTGGCGCGGCACGGCCTGGATGCCTTGATCGCCCGGTTCGAATTGCAGCCCAAGGGCCGGCACCGGGCCCTGGCCGATGCCGAACTGCTGTGGCAGTTCTGGCAGAAGATCCACGAGCTCTATACGGTCGATCTGGTCGAATCGGCGGTGCGGTCCCTGGTCAAGCGCGCAAGCCTGCCCGCCGGCCTGGAGGAAACCGCCCTGGATGACGTGCCCGATACCGCCGGTGTGTATCTCTTCTACGGCGACCAGGATATGCCTCTCTATATAGGGAAGAGCATCCACCTGCGCCAGCGCATTGGCGCGCACTTTTCCAGCGATCATCGCGCCGCCCTGGAAATGCGGCTGGCGCGCGCCGTGCGCCGGGTGGAGTGGCGGGAGACTGGTGGCGAAGCGGGAGCGCTGCTGCTGGAAGCGCACCTGATCAAGACGCTGCAACCACTGCACAACCAGAAGCTGCGGCAGACTGCAGGGTTGTTTTCCTGGGAACTGGCGCCCGGGCTGAGCGCGCCTATGCTGCGCTCGGATCGCGACACGGATTTCAGCCGCCACCCTAACTTATATGGCGCCTTTCCCAGCCGGGCGAGCGCCGAGGCGCGCCTGGCCGAACTGGCGCAAGCCCATCAGCTTTGCCAAGCCGCGCTCGCCCTGGAAAAGACGGTGCGGCGGGGCCTGCCCTGCTTCGCCCGCCAGCTGCACCGTTGCCTGGGGGCATGCACGGGCGACGAATCGCTGGCGTCGCACCGCGAGCGTGCCGTGATGGCCCTGGCGGACCTGTCGCTGCGGCCCTGGCCTTTCGCGGGTGCCGTGGCGTGGCGCGAGCAGGATGGCGCCAAGGCGTGGTGGCATGTGCTCGAGGACTGGTGCTACCTGGGCACCGTGTCCACGCTGGATGAAGCAGCCGGCCTGTTGTGCGCGCCCGCACGCTTCGACCCGGACACCTACCAGATCCTGGCGCCCAGGCTGGCGGCTTTGCTGGCCAGCGCCGTGCCGCTGGAACACGTCCGGCAATTCGAGCTTCAGGCGCCCTCGATGCCGCGGCGCGAAACGCAGCGGACAGCCCCCGTATCCCCAACCGGCACACGCCGGCGCCGGCCATCCAGCCCGGACCAGCAAACCCTGTCSTTCTTCGAGCACTAGTAGTACCCCAAGGCGGAGCGAGACCATGGCCAAGCAAAGCGACTATCTCAGCCTCGGCATCGATATCGATCTGCCTGCCGCCACCGTCTCCGCCTTCCTTGCGGTCCCCGAGAACTATCCCCGCTGGGCCAGCGGGCTAGGGGAGCTGTCGCAGCAGGCGGATGGCACCTGGTCAACGCTCACGCCCCAAGGCCCGATGCAGGTCCGGTTCACGCCCCCCAACCCCTATGGCGTCGCCGACCACTATGTGCAGCCGGCGCAGGGCGAGGAAATCTATATCCCGATGCGCGTGATCGCCAATGGCGACGGGGCCACCCTGCTGTTTACCTTGCTGCGCAGTCCGGGCGTCAGCGATGCCCAACTGCAAGCGGACGCGGAGTGGGTCCGGCGCGACCTTGCCGCATTGAAGGCGTTGCTCGAACAGCGGTAGTGCTCCTGGCCGGCTATCCTCAAACCGCTCAAGCCAAAACGGTATACCAAAATCGCAAAAGACGCGCCCTATCAAGGTGCGCATCCTCCGCGCGGACTCGCTTTCCAGCGCCGAATTTGTGCCGCTTTCTGTTGCATTGCACCAGAAAGCGGCGGTTCGCGGCGGTCTGAATATTTGCCTTGCCCTCTGCAAATCAATGAATATAGTATACCGAATTCGCGGAATCCCGACAGCCCCCAATCCCGTGCCTCGTTGGCAAGGGACCCCACAAAACGGAGCGCCAGCGTGACGCGGCAAGATATTCCAACGACCGATGTCCAGCAGCCAGAAGGGTGTTTCCTGCCCTTGTGGGAAGCCGCCGAGCTACTGGCCAAAGGCCATGCCAGCGCGCAAGACCTAGTGAACTGGTGCGAAGCCGCCTATACCGCCTCGCACCACGAGATCAACGCCATCATCCTGGCGGATTTCCCCAACGCCCGCGCCGCGGCCAAGGCCAGCGACGAACGCCGCCGTCGTGGAGCGCCGCTTGGCGATCTGGACGGCATCCCCTTCTCCATCAAGGAGTCCTTCGACGTAGCCGGCTGGCCCACCACATGCGGCAGCCCGGCCCAGCGCGGCAACATCGCGGCCAACGACTCCGCTGTCGTCGAGCGTTTGCGCGCGGCCGGCGCCGTACTGCTGGGCAAGACCAATGTGCCGATCGGGCTGCGCGACTGGCAAAGCTACAACGCCGTCTACGGCACCACCCGCAACCCGCATGATCCGGGCCGCACCCCTGGTGGCTCGTCCGGCGGCAGCGCCGCGGCGGTCTGCGCTGGCATGAGCTTCTTCGACGTGGGCTCCGACATCGGCTCCTCGCTGCGCAACCCGGCGCATTACTGCGGCGTGTTCTCCCACAAGAGCAGCCACGGGCTGGTGCCGCTACGCGGCCACGGCATCGGCCACGGCTATGGTGAGCAGGAGATCAACGTGGCGGGCCCGGTCGCGCGCAGTGCGCGGGATCTCGAACTGCTGCTGCACGCACTCGCGGGGCCGGACGGCAGCGACGCACTGGCCTATCGCCTGGCGTTGCCGCCCTGTGACAAGCACACGCTGGCCGACTTCCGCGTCGCCGTGCTATCCAGCCATCCGCTTTGCGAGGCCGACACGGAAGTCAGCGACGAGATCGAAAGGCTGGGACGCTGGCTGGAGAGCCAGGGCGCGCAGGTACGGTGGAATGCCCGCCCGGACTTCGATGCCGCAGCCCTGTGGCACGCCTATGTGCTGATGCTGCGGGCGACGACGTCGATCCATATGGATGACACCAGCTTCGACACCGCGCTGGCCCATGCCGCCGGCGCCGCGCCCGAAGACCATAGCTATGCGACGCTGCAATTCACGGGCGCCGGCATCCGGCATCGGCAATGGCTTCAACTGCAGCAGGCTCGGGCCACCTTCGCGCAGTCCTGGCAACGTTTCTTCGGCGAGGTGGACGTGCTGCTTTGTCCGGCCGCCGCCACCACGGCCTTTGCCCTGGACGAGGCGGGCGAGCCGTGGCAGCGCACGCTCCAGGTCAACGGCCGGGCGCAACCGCTCACCAGCCAGTTGTTCTGGGCCGGGCACTCCGGCCTGTGCGGCCTGCCCTCGACGGTGGCACCGGTCGGCCCGGGCCGCGGCGGCCTGCCGGTGGGGGTGCAGATCGTCGCCGGACGCTTCGCCGACCTGACCTCGCTGCGTTTTGCCCAGTTGCTCGAAGCAGCGGGTTTTGCCTTCCGGCCACCGCCGGTCCAGTCCCTCAAGGTGCCACGCGCCCCGGCGCGATAACAAAACCAACGCACCGCCCCCCAATTCGAAACGATTCGAAGGAGAGATCATGTTCGCCTGGTTCAAGGATTTATCGACAATGGAGCGCAAGGGCTTTTACGGCGCGTTCCTCGGTCATGCGGTCGACGTGTTCGACTTCATGATCTACTCCTTCCTGATTTCGACCCTGCTGACCCAGTGGGGCATGAGCAAGTCGACCGCCGGCGCCATCGTCACGTGGACCCTGGTGTCTTCGCTGGTGGGCGCCATCGGTGCGGGCATCCTGGCCGACCGCTACGGCCGGGTGCGTGTGCTGCGCTGGACCATCGTGGTGTTCGCCGTGGCCTGCTTCCTGTGCGGACTGGCCAGCACGCCCGAGCAGTTGCTGGTCTTCCGGATGCTGCAGGGCCTGGGCTTTGGTGGCGAATCCTCTCTGTGCATGGTGCTGGTGACGGAGATGATCCGCAACCCCGCGCACCGCGGCAAGTATTCCGGCTTCACCGCCAGCAGCTATTCCTTCGGCTGGGGCGCGGCGGCGATTGCCTACGCCATCACCTTCAGCCTGTTCCCGGCTGAAACCGCCTGGCGCGTCTGTTTCTTCCTGGGCATCCTGCCGGCGCTGGTGGTGATCTACCTGCGCCGCAACCTGGAAGAGCCGGAGGTCTTCATCAAGAGCCAGGCCGAACGCGCCGCGGGCGGTGCGGCCGATGCCCCTTCCGCATGGCAGCAACTGGCGCGCCTGGGCCGCCGGCCGTTGCTGGGCAAGACGCTGTTGTGCAGCCTGTTGTCGGGCGGCATGCTCGGCGCCTACTATGCGATTGCCACCTGGCTGCCAACGTTCCTCAAGACCGAGCGCGGGCTTTCCGTGTTTGGCACGAGTTCCTACCTGGCGATGACCATCTTTGGCTCCCTGGTGGGTTATGTGGCGGGCGCCTATGCCACCGACCGCTGGGGCCGCCGCCTGACCTACATCGCCTTTGCCGCGGGCGCCTTCGTCATGGCGCTGGTCTATATGGTGATCCCGGTTTCAAACACGTCGATGCTGTTCCTGGGTTTCCCGCTCGGCGTGCTGATGCAAGGCGTGTTCGCCGGCATCGGCGCCACCATCTCGGAGTCTTATCCCAACGACATCCGCGCCACGGGCTATGGGGTGTCATACAACATAGGGCGCGTGATCGGTTCGCTCTTCCCGCTGACGGTGGGATGGCTGAGCACCGGCCGTACCTCGCTGCCGCTGGCCATCGCCATCGTCGCCGGCGTGGGCTACATGATGGTGATGGGCGCCGCCTTGCTGCTGCCGGAAACCAGGGGCATGGATCTCGGCCAGGCCGGAGGCGGCGACAACCCGCACGAGCCGTCCGCGGACGCGGACAAGATCGTGCTGGCGCCTTCTGTGGGCAAACCCGCATAAGCGGCGCCGGGTTGCTTGCGGCGGGGCGGGGCGCTGGGATAGTCTGCGCAGAGGGGGTTGCCCCCTCTGGAGCCGCCATGTCCGCTGTCCGCCGTCTCGCCGCCTCTCCTCGTTTCCTGCTGACACCATTGGCCGCCATCGCCCTGGGCGGCTGCGCGAGCGTCGAAGAATCCGCCATGCAGCGCGTGCTGGCTTCCTGGAAGTCGGCGCCGATCGAGCAGGCCAAGGCCCAGTGGGGCCCCCCGCAGGCGGTGCAGGCCGTGCCGGGCGGCACCGCTTACCTGTGGACCGAGGAAGTGCCGCCGGCTCGCGCGCCGGGCAGCGGCCCGCGCGATGCGCGCGCGCCCACGTCGCCCGAACCATTGCAGACGCCAGGCCAGTGCCAGCGCCGCCTGATCGCCGGCCCCAACGGCATGGTCATTGGCGGCGACTGGTCAGGCAACGCCTGCTGCCTCACCACCATGGTCGGCCGCTGCGGCGCGCTGGTCAGGAACAGTACCGGCAGCTGAGCAGCGGCCGCGCGCGGCGCACACCGATCTGGTGCATGCATCGCACCGCGCATGACCCAACATGCACCATGGCTATCCGGCGGCGCCAGCCAGCATGTGCAGTCTCTTGCCGTGGGTGTTGGCACAGCTCTTGCTGAACAACCTGTCGAGTAGAAGCGGTTAACGCCGACGCGTTCCCCAAGCGGGCAAATGCGTACCGGCGTGGGACATTGCTCTCGCGACCATTTGGTCGCACGCCCAGTTGCCTCGCCAGGCGAGACATCCGGGCGTTTGGATCCGGTCACAAGGCCGGGACGAGAGAAAAGAGAGCGCCCACGATGTCCCTCATCCTCAAGCCCTTATTCCATTGCGCAGGCGCATTGCGCGGCAATCCCTCCGCTCGCGTTGCGCCAGCGCATGACCATGCGCGGCGCACGCTCGCCGGTGCCACCCCGCCTGTTGCAGCCCTCGCCAGCATTTGCCCCACACCTGTCCGCCAAGGAGCCCCCATGAAGACGCCCTCCCCATTGCGCCGCCTGTTGATCGCCGGCGCTTGCGCCATGCTCACGTTCGCGGCCGTCCCCGCCACCGCGCTGGCCGCCGACAAGGTGACCTTCCTCACTTCCTGGTATGCCCAGGCCGAACACGGCGGCTTCTACCAGGCCGTGGCCAAGGGCATCTACAAGAAATACGACCTGGATGTCACCGTCCGCATGGGCGGCCCGCAGGTCAACGGCATGCAGATCCTCACCAGCGGGCAGGCCGATTTCCTGATGGGCTACGACTTGCAGGTGTTGAAGGGCGTGGAGCAAGGCGTGCCCGTGACCACCGTAGCAACCTCCTTCCAGACCGACCTGCAAGGCATGATGACCCATGAGGACGTCAAAAGCCTGGCAGACCTGAAAACCCGCACGGTGCTGGTTTCCACCTCCGGACGCACCACGTGGTGGCCGTGGCTCAAGGGCAAGTACAAGCTCGAAGAATCCCAGTCCCGCGTCTACACGTTCAATCTGCAGCCCTTCTTCGCCGACCCGCATTCGGCGCAGCAGGCCTATGCCTCGTCAGAGGTGTTCTCGGCCAGCAAGGCCGGCGCCAAGACGCGCTTCTTCCTGTTTGCCGACGATGGCTATCCGCCCTATGGCACCACCATTGTCACCATGCGGAAAACCGTCAAGGAGAAGCCGGACGTCATTGCCCGCTTCGTCAAGGCGACCATGGAAGGCTGGAAAAGCTACCTCGCGGACCCCGCCCCTGCCAATGCGCTGATCAAGCAGGAGAACCCGAACATGAAGGACGACCAGCTCGCCTGGGGCGTGGACAAGCTCAAGGAGTACCGCATGGTGAGCGGCGGCGACGCGGCCCGCTACGGCATCGGCGTGATGACCGATGCGCGCTGGCAGAAGACGCGCGACTTCATGGTCGGCGCCGGCCTGCTCAAAGCCGATACCGACTGGAAGCAAGCCTACACCACGCAGTTCGTGAAGGACCTGAAGATCATGCCCTGATGCCGTGATGCCGTAACGCACTGCGCGGCACCGCTGTCCGAGATCAAAGATCACCCCCCATACAAGGATTCTGCAATGCTGGTCACTCAACAACCCGTCCTGCGCCGCTTCTGGTACGCCCTGATGCCYATCGCCATGCTCGACGACGGCCCCAGGCCCTTCACCCTGCTGGGCGAAAACCTGGTGCTGTGGAAAGGTGCCGACGGCAAGCCCGCTGCCCTGCAGAACCGTTGCTGCCACCGCACCGCCCGTCTCTCCAAGGGCTGGGTCAACGACCGCGGCGACATCGTCTGCGGCTACCACGGCTGGGAATACAACTGCGCCGGCGCCTGCGTGCGGATTCCGCAGGCGCCGGATAACGCCATCCCGTCTGGCGCGAAGGTGCAGGCCTATCACGCGCAGGAAAAGTATGGCTACGTCTGGGTGGCGCTGGAAGATCCGCTGCAGCCCATCCCCGATTTTCCGGAGGATGGCGATCCCGCTTACCGCCGCATCTTCCAGTTCTACGAGAAATGGAACACCAGCCCGCTGCGCGTGATGGAGAACGCCTTCGACAACTCGCACTTCAGCTTCGTGCACCGCGCCAACTTCGGCCTGTCCGAACAGCCCAAGCCCGAGAAGTACGACTTGCAGGCACGCGAATGGGGCTTCGAGGCCGAGACGCTGGTGCCGATCCGCAACATCGATGCCGGCCACCGCGTTACCGGCACCACCGAGCCGATCACGCACCGGCATATGTTCAACCGCTGGGACCTGCCCTTCACGCGTCGCTTTGGTTGCATCTATCCGGCCAGCGGGCGCCACCACATCATCTACAACTGCGCCACGCCGATCGACGACAAGAGCGTGATGCTGTCGCAATGGCTGTACCGCAACGACAGCGAGGAAGACTGCTCGACCCAGGAACTGATCGACTGGGATGCGCCCATCGTCGGCGAGGACCGCGAGATCCTGGAAGCCACCGACTACGACGCCTGCGTCGACACGCGCCGCCGCGTTGAATTCCACATGGAGTCCGACAAGCCCGGCCTGTTGATGCGCAAGATGCTGATGGCGCTGTTCACGCAGCACGGTGAGAAGGAAGCGTTCCGCATTCCCGTGGTACGCGGCTGAACCGGGTAGCCCCGCACAGACTCAATACGGAGACCGTCATGAGCGCCCTCTTTCGCAGTGCCATGCAGACCCCAGGCCCGGGCCCCGGTGGCATCGTGTCCGGCATCGCCCGCGATGCCGGCGCGCCCCTGCTGCTCGCCAACCAGGTCGAGAAGACCTACCCCAACGGCACCGTGGCGCTGGAACGCGTCAGGCTGGCGATCAAGCCCGGCGAGTTCGTCTCGCTGCTGGGCCCGTCCGGCTGCGGCAAGAGCACCTTGCTCAAGCTGTTTGCCGGGCTGGAAACGCCCTCGGCGGGACATCTGCGCTGGTGGGGCAATCCTGCCCTGCCCACCGCCTCCGATGCCGCCGGGCGCACGCTGGCGATGGTGTTTCAGGAAGCCACCCTGATGCCGTGGGCGCGCGTGGCCGACAACGTGCGGCTGCCGCTGGACCTGGCACGCATGCCGCGCGCCGAGGCCGGCGAGCGCGTCCAGCGCGCACTGGCGCTGGTGGGACTGGGCCGCTTCGGCACGGTCTATCCGCGCGAATTGTCCGGCGGCATGCAGATGCGCGTGTCGATCGCGCGGGCACTGGCGACCAACCCCGATCTGCTGCTGATGGACGAACCCTTCGGCGCGCTCGACGAGTTCACCCGCAACAGGCTCGATGCAGACCTGCGCGCGCTGTGGGCAGAACGCGGCCTCACCGTGGTCTTCGTCACGCATAGCATCTACGAGGCGGTCTACCTGTCGAGCCGGGTGGTGGTCATGGCGGCGCGTCCGGGCCGGGTGATCGCCGATGTGACGATCGAAGGCCCCGAGACGCGCGACGAAGCCTTCCGCGTCTCGCCCGCCTTCATGCAGTACTGCGCGCAGTTGTCGGCGCTGCTCACGCAGGCCAACACCGGCATCGATCCGGACGCACACCCGCGATAACCAGGAGCCCCTCCATGAATCCCCCGCTACTGTCGCGCCCCGCCGTACAGCGCGTGGCCGCCCCGCTTGCCGTCGGCGCGCTGCTATTGCTGGCGTGGCAAGGCATCTGCACGGCGCTCGCCGTCCCCGCCTACCTGGTGCCCACGCCCGCCGCCATCGGCCATGCGCTGGTGGAAGACTGGAGCCTGCTGTCCGGCTCGCTGTGGGTGACGCTGCGCATCACGATGCTGGCGTTCGCGCTGGCGGTGGTGGCCGGTACCGCCGCGGCCTTTGTGTTCGTGCAAAGCCGGCTGATCGAGGCCAGCCTGTTTCCCTATGCCATCCTGCTGCAGGTAACACCGGTGGTGGCGATCGCGCCACTGATCATCATCTGGGTCAAGGAGCCGACGCTGGCGCTGGTGATCTGCGCCACCATGGTGGCGGTGTTCCCCATCATCTCCAACACGGTGCTGGGCCTGCGCAGTGTCAACCCCGGGCTGCTCAACCTGTTCCGCATCAACCGCGCGAGCCGCTGGGACACCCTGCGCCGGCTGCGCATCCCGAGCGCGCTGCCGTACTTCTTCGGCGGGCTGCGCATTTCGTGCGGGCTGGCATTGATCGGCGCGGTGGTGGCGGAATTCGTGGCGGGCACCGGGGGCACCGGCGCGGGCCTGGCTTACCAGATCCTGCAAGCGGGTTTCGCCCTCAATATCCCGCGCCTGTTCGCCGCCCTGTTCCTGATCACGGTGACGGGCGTCGCGCTGTTTGGCGCAATGGTGGTGATATCGCGCATGGCGCTGTCCCACTGGCACGAAAGCGAGCTCGCATGAAGCCGAACCCCACCATCCTGATCCGCAACGCCACCGCCATCCTCACCGGCCTTGCCGGCGCGGGCGAGCGCCATGCCGGGCCGGACCTGCGCGTGGCCGGCTGCACCATCGAAGCCATCGGCCGGCTCGACCCGCGCCCCGGCGAGCAGGTCATCGACGCCACGGATTGCGTGATCTACCCGGCTTGGGTCAACACCCATCATCATCTGTTCCAGTCGCTGCTCAAGGGGGATCCGCCGGGGCTGGACCTGACGCTCACGCCCTGGCTGGGCGCCACGCCCTACCGCTTCCGCGGCGCCTTCGACGAAGCGTCCTTCCGGCTTGCGGCCCGCATCGGCCTGGTGGAACTGGTGCGCAGCGGCTGCGGCACCGTCGCCGATCACAACTATCTCTACTATCCGGGCATGCCCTACGACAGCTCGGCCATCCTGTTCGAGGAGGCCGAGGCGCTGGGACTGCGCTTTGTCCTGTGCCGCGGCGGCGCAACCCGCACGAGGCAGCTCGAAATCGACCTGCCGCAGGCGCTCCGCCCCGAAACGCTCGACCAGTTCCTGGGCGATTGCGAGCGGCTCACCGCGCGCTACCACCAGGCCGCGCCGGACGCGATGCGCCGCGTGGTGATGGCACCCACCACGCCGCTCTACTCGATGTCGCCCAACGAATTGCGCACCAGCGCGCGCACCGCGCGCCAGCTGGGCATCCGCCTGCACAGCCATTTGTCGGAGACAGTGGAGTACCAGAACGCCGCGTGGGAAAAATACCAGACCACGCCGGTGGCCTTCTGCGGCGAGCACGAATGGCTGGGGCCCGATGTGTGGTTCGCCCATCTGGTCAAGCTGGGCGCCGGCGAAATCCGCCAGCTCGGTGCCACCGGCACGGGCATTGCGCACTGCCCGCAGAGCAATGGCCGGCTGGGCAGCGGCATCGCCGATATCCCGGCGCTGGAAGCCGCAGGCGTGCCAGTGTCGATCGGCGTGGACGGTGCCGCCTCCAACGAAGCGGCCGACATGATTTCGGAAACACATGCCGCCTGGCTGCTGCAGCGCGCGCGGCGTGGCCACGGCGCGCTGCCGCGCGCCGAAGGAGGCAGCCATGAGGGCGGCGCCGATGCCGCGCGCGTGGAGGACGTGGTGCGCTGGGGCACGGCCGGCGGTGCGGCCGTGCTTGGCCTGGATGCGGTCGGCACGCTGCAGCCGGGCAAGGCGGCCGACCTTGCCGTCTACCGCCTCGACGACCCGCGCTGCTTCGGCTTGCACGATCCGGCCATCGCGCCGGTGGCCAGCGGCGGGAGGCCGGCGCTGCGCGCGCTGCTGGTGGGCGGGCGCGTGGTGGCAGAGCACGACGCGATTCCGGGCCTCGACCTTGCGGAGCTTGGCGCGCAGGCGCGCGAGGCGGTGCGGCGCTTGCAACAGCGCGCGGCGGAGCTTGCCGCCTGACAGGAGGCGGCGTTCACGCCGGAGCCGGACGCGGGCCGACATAGGCCGCGCGCGGCCGGATCAGCTCGTCATCGGAGCGCTGCTCCAATCCGTGCGCGATCCAGCCGACCGAACGCCCGAGCGCAAACAGGCCGAAGGCCGCGCCGGGCGGAAGGCCCAGATGCCTGCGCAGCGCCACCAGCGCGAAATCGATCGATGGCCGCTGCCCCACCAGGGAAAAAGCGACGTCGATCAGTGCCTGCCATTCGGGATGATGCGGGAGTATCCGCGACAGCAGGCCAATGGCCCGGATATCGCCGGCAGGATAGAGGTGATGGCCAAAACCCGGCAGGCCCTCGCCGCGGGCGAGCCGCTCGCGCAGCTTTGCGGCGGGCCGGAGGTCGCCCAGCTCATCCCAGAGTGCCTCCACGCGCGCCGTTGCACCGCCGTGCCGGCCGCCGGTCAGCGCGGCCAGGCCAGCCACCACCGAAGCGCGCAGGCTGGCGCCGGTGGACGCCACGCAGCGGGCCGTGAAGCTCGACGCGTTCAGCTCATGGTCGGCGCATAGCACCAGCGCCATGCGGATCAGCGCCGCACCCTCGTCGTCCACCTGCCAGGCACTGGCGCACTGCCGGTGCACGGGGGTGCTGGCGGGCGCCGTGCCCAGCAGGCAGGCGGCCAGCAGCCGCACCAGGACGCCGCAGCCCGCGGCAAGCCGCTCCGGCGATGCCTGCCACTGCGCGGTGGGGTCGTCCTCGCTGGCGATGGTGAACAGGGGCAACAGCGCCTCCTCGCAGCGTTGGCCGGCGAAGGCCGCCTGCATCGCGGCAAGGTGCGCCGGCGGCGATGGCGGCACGGCGCCAAAGGCGGCCTCCACAGGACATTGCCAAAGCCGCGCCGCCACCGCTTCCACCGTGTCGGATGCGGCGAGCGCCACGGCATTGTTGCCGCGGTAGTAAAGCTGCCCGTCCTCGATCAGCGTGATCCGCGATTCCAGCACCGGCAAACCCCAGTTCAACGTGGCCTTGGCCACTTCGCGGGGCTTGCGGCCGCGCGTGCGCTGGCCCGCCAGGCGCTCCACGTCCTCCGCGAGATAGCGGCTTTCGCGATGGGTTTCCCCGTCGTGCGCGTGCAGCAGGCCGCGGCTGACATAGGCGTAGAGCGTCTGGCGGGACACGCCAAGCGCGGCGGCGGCTTCGCCGGAACTCAGGTAGCGGGACATGGCGGTCCAAGTGGAAAGGAGCAACTAGTTGATTAAGATAATCAATATTGACTATTAAGACAAGAAGCCTATCCTGCAAAGCACTTAGCCGCTGACCCACCACCGAACGACAAGCGAGAGCCGTCATGCCAAACCCCGAATACTCCCCGCCATCGGCCCCGAACACGGCGAAAGCAGGCACCAACTTCCTGGGCGAGATCTGGCAGGGCATGCACGGTGACGCCGCCTGGCCCGAGCACGTCGCCATGACCGGTACGGGCAACCTGCCGTCGGTCTTTCCGGTCACCCCCCTGGCCACGGCGGCCGTCGGCGCCGCCGGGCTCGCCGTTGCCGGATTGATCCACCAGGCGCACGGACGGATGCCGCGGGTCGAGGCGGACCAGCGGCTGGCATCGCTGTGGTTCGGCACTTCGCTGCGGCCGCAAGGCTGGGAACTGCCGCCGCAATGGGATGCCGTGGCCGGCGACTACAGGGCGGCCGACGGCTGGATCCGGCTGCACACCAACGCCCCGCATCACCGCGACGCCGCCCTCGCGGTGCTCGGCGTGCCGGCCGACAAGGCGGCGGTCGCTCGGGCCGTCGCGCAATGGGAAGCCAGCGCCCTGGAAACCGCCATCGTCGGCAACGGCGGGTGTTCGGCAGCGATGCGTACGCAGGCGGAATGGGTGGCACATCCGCAGGGAAGGGCCGTCAACAGCGAACCGCTCCTGCACTGGACGACCCACGCCACCGGCGACCGGCCGGACTGGGCCATTGCGCCGGACCGCCCCTTGCGCGGCATTCGCGTGCTGGACCTGACCCGGATCCTGGCCGGCCCCGTCGCCACCCGCTTCCTGGCCGGATTTGGCGCCGATGTTCTCCGCATCGATCCGCCCGGCTGGGAAGAGCCCGGCACGGTTCCGGAAGTCGTTCCCGGCAAGCGTTGTGCCCGGCTCGACCTGAAAAACGCGGCGGACCGGCATGTGCTTGAGCGGCTGCTAAGCCAGGCCGACGTACTCGTGCACGGCTACCGGCGCGAGGCTCTGGCGCGTCTTGGCCTGGACGCGCGGCGGCGCAGGGAGATCAATCCCGGACTGGTAGACGTGTCGCTCGATGCATATGGGTGGACCGGTCCGTGGACAGGCCGGCGCGGCTTCGACAGCCTGGTGCAGATGAGCACCGGCATTGCCGATGCGGGCATGCGCGCCGCGGGGCTGGACCGCCCCGGGCCGCTGCCCGTGCAGGCGATCGATCACGCGACTGGCTACCTGATGGCGGCAGCGGCAGTGCGCGGTCTGGCGCAGCGCATCGCCACAGGCGCCGGCTGCGAAGTGCGGGCATCGCTGGCGCGCACCGCGCATCTGCTGGTGTCGGGTAGCGCCACGCAGGGCGAAGCAGCGGCGCTGGCAGCCGAAACGCCTGCCGATCTGGCGAACACCGTGGAGGAAACCGCATGGGGACCGGCGCTACGCATCAAGCCGCCGGTCATGGTGCAGGGCGCACCGATGCACTGGGAGCGTCCGGCGGGGCGGCTGGGCACCTCGCCTGCGCAGTGGTAGCGGGCGTCTCTCAGGCAGCCTTGCTGCGCAGCCGGAGCATGCCCAGGCCAAGGGCGACAAAAGCGCCACCGGAAATACGGTTGAACAGCCGCACGCGGCGGACATCGGAAAAACCGCGCTTCATGCCGCGCGCCACCAGCACATAAAAGGTATGCGACAGCAAGGTGCAGACGGAGAAGGTCGCGGTCAGTACCAGGAACTGCTCCAGCACCGGTGCGTTGCGCGTCAGGAACTGCGGGAACAGTGCCGAGAAGAACAGGATGCTCTTCGGATTGGTCACGGCCACGAGCACGCCGTGGCCGAAGAGCCGCATCGACGCACGCAAGCCCGTGGCCTGGCCGGGCCGGTCGACCACGGCGAACGCATTCGCGCCGCTGCGCCACTGCTTCACGCCGAGATAGATGAGGTAAGCCGCGCCGAGCACTTTCAAGGCGATAAATGCCGCGGCGGAACTGGTCAGCACCACGCCGAGGCCGGCCATGGCGACCGCCGACACCATGAACACCCCGGCGGCATTGCCAAAGGAGCCGAGCATGGCTCGCGATGGTCCCACCGACACGGAATTGGACACCGCCAGCAGCACCGCCGGGCCAGGCGTAAACGCCATGAACAGCGAGACGCCGCAAAAGACAAGCCAGTTGGACAAATGCATTTCCGCTCCTTGAAAGAGCTCCGGATGTTAAACCGGAATTCGCGCAACCGCATTCACCCCGACCGGCGTAGTGTCTTGGAGCGGCCACCTGCGCTTAGTCGATCTTCGCGCCCGAAGTCTTGATCACCTGTCCCCAGCGCTTCTGCTCCGCGGCAATGGTCTGCCCGAATGCGTCCGGGCCCTGCCAGGCTGCCTCGGCGCCTTGCTGCTCCAGCTTGGCGCGGGTGTCGGCCTCGCCCAGTACCGTCTGCAGCGCGCCCGACAGCCTGGCCACCACGTCCTTGGGCGTGCCGGCCGGCGCCAGCATGCCGTAGAAACCCACCACCTCGAAGTTCTTCAGCCCGGCCTCTTCCATGGTCGGCACATCGGGCAACGCGGGAGAACGGTGCTTCGAGGTCACCGCCAGCGCCCGCACCTTGCCGGCCTTGATGTACTGCGTGAAAAGCGGGATCGAATCGGCCATCATCTGCGCCTGGCCGCCCATCACGTCGGTCAGGGCCGGGGCGCTGCCCTTGTAGGGAATGTGGACAATGAACGTGCCGGAGGCCTGCTTGAACATCTCCGGCATCAAATGCGAGATGCCGCCGTTGCCACCTGAGGCAAAATTGAGCTTGCCCGGATTGGCGCGCGCGTAGGCGATGAACTCCTTGAGGTTGCGCGCCGGCACATTGTTATTGACCACCATCACCAGCGGAATCAGCGCGGTGCGGGCCACGGGTGCGAAATCCTGGGGCATGGCGTACGGCAGCTTGGGATAAAGCGAGCCGTTGATGGCCATCTGGCCGGTATTTGCCAGCAATAGCGTGTAGCCATCCGGTGCCGCCTTGGCGACAGCGTCCGAGCCGATATTGCCGGCCGCGCCGGCTTTATAGTCCAGCACCACCGACTGGCCCAGGATAGGCTGGAGCTTTTCGGCCAGGATGCGCGCGTGGGTGTCGACCGGGCCGCCCGGCGGAAAGCCCACCACCAGGCGGATCGGCTTTTCCGGCCAGGCGGCGGCGGCGGGAGCCGCGCCCAGAGCCAGTGGCAATGCGGCGCAGGCCAGCAGGCCGGGCAGGAATCCCATATTTAGTGTGTACTTTGTCATTTCGTCATTTCTCCTCGTATATATTGCGGCCTTGCCTTGCACGGCATCGACCGCCGCCGGCGCCGGCCTGGCTCGTGACCGGACACCCGATATTGTGACGTTTTTATTACATCAGGCCATGCCAGAGACCCTTGCCCGGGCTTATGATGCCCCTGCCCAGCCGCACCGGCAGGTCAGCCAACGTGCAGCCGGCATACCAGCCGATGGCCTGGCGCCGCATCAGAGCCAGGGACTCAGCCAAGGAAAGCCAACGTGAATCCAACCAACCGAGCGACCAATCGGGCCGTCGTCCTGTTTTTGTGGGCGGCGCTTTACTTCTGCTCCGGCTATATCTCGCACAAGCTCAATGGCCCGTTCTCAGCCACCGGCTATATCTGGCTGCCGGCCGGCGTGACCGTGGCCGCATTCATGCTGACGCCGATGCCGCGCTGGCTGGCGGTGGGGCTGGCCTTCTTTGCCGCGCAGATGCTGCTGGGCTGGGTGGAGGGACGCGACACCTTGCGGCTGATCCTGTTCTCGCTCGACGAAATCGGCAGTGCCGCGCTGGCGGTGGCGCTGGTCAGGCGCACGCACTTCTCGCTGGAAGGGCTGGCCTTCGTGCGCGGGCTGCTGATCGCCGGGGTGGTCAGCAGCGCCGTCAGCGCCGCGATCGGCGCGGGCTGGTTCACGATCATGCAGGACGTGCCGTTCTGGCGCACCGCGCGCGTGTGGGGCGCCGCCGACCTGGTGGGCGTGCTGATCGTCACGCCGGTACTGGCCGGCTGGTCGCGTTTTCGCGCCATGCGCTCAGGCGGCATGAGCGGCGGCGATTTCCTGTTCGGCCTGGGCGCCTTTGCCGCGCTGGTGCTGACCACCTTCTTTATCTTCGACAGGGAGATCCTGGCGCCGGTACCGAGAGGCGTGCTCTTTGCGCTGACCTATATCCCGTTGTTCTTCGCCGCGGTGGTGACGCTGCTGTGGGGAGGCCGGGGCGGTTCGGTGGCGGTGGCGATCCTGGCGCTCTTCGTGCTGGTCAATACCGGCCAGGGCGATGGCCCGTTCGCGGAAAGCGCGGCTCACCACGGCCGCTCCCTGCTCGAAGCCCAGCTCTACCTGGCCGTGGCGGCGTTGCTGACGCTCCTGATCAGCACGCTGCGCACCAGCCGGGAGCAGCTGCACGCGCAATCGGCACGGCGCCAGAACGATGTCACGCTGGCCCTGGCAGCCAGCAACCAGTTGGTCTACTGCCTGGACCCGCGCAGCGGCACGCTGCGCTGGAGCGGCGACGTGGAACGCACGCTGGGGGTACGCGAGGATACCTTCGCCAGCCTCGACGACGTGCTGGCCCACGTGCACCCCGACGACCGTGCCCAGGTACGCAGCCGCTGGCTGCGCGAGAGCGACGGCGAGAACCGCACCGACCTGCAGTTTCGCCTGATGCTGCCGGCCGGCGACTGCACCATGGTGCTCGATATGAGCGGCCCGCTGCTGGACGGCGACGAGTCCGTGGCCGTCATCGCCGGCGCATGGCGCCTGCAGGGCGCGGCCATCTTCGAGGAGCGCGACGCAGCATGACGGCTCCCAAGAGCGGCGGCACCGGTGCCCTGCTCATCCACGGCCTGGGCGGCACGCAGTTCGACCTCGGCCCGATGCACAAGGCCCTGCGGCGCGCCGGGGTGGAAACCCACGCGGTGACGCTGCCCGGCCACGCCGGCCGACCCGAGGACCTGGTGCCGGTGCGCGCCGAGCAATGGCTCGACACGGTCACGCAGGCCTACGACGAACTGGCCGCGCAATACGAGACATTCCATGTCATGGGCATGTGCCTGGGCGGCCTGCTGGCCCTGGCACTGGCCGAGCGCCGCCAGCACCGCAAGGGCCGGCTGGTGGCACTGGCCGCGCCGGTATATATCGACGGCTGGTCTACCCCCTGGTACCGCGCGCTGCGGCACGTGGTCTACCACATCCCCACGCTGCCCGCGCGCATGCGGGTGGAGGAAGATGAACCGTTCGGCATCAAGAACGATCTGGTGCGCGCCATCGTCAAGGCCAAGTTCGAGCGCGGCGACAACTTCCACTACCGCTGGGTGCCGCTGGCCTGCATCCGCCAGGTCGACCGGCTGCGCGGCTGGGTGCTGCGCGGCGCCCACCGCATCGCCTGCCCCACGCTGGTGGTGAATGCCCGCGAGGACGAGCTGACCAGCCTGCGCTCCGCCGACTTCCTGGACTCGGCGGTCCCCGACGTGCGCAAGGTGGTGGTGGAAAACAGCTATCACATGATCTGCGTGGACAACGACCGCGAGCAGGTGGTCAGCAGCGTGCTGGAGTTCCTCGGGTTCGATCCGGCGCAGGCGCGCCGCCCCGCGCGCGCCAGGGTCGAAGTGCCGATGAGCGAGGAAGCCGTCGCCGCGGTGGTCAACGAATACCTGCAGGCCCTTACCAGCGGCCACTTCGAGGCCATCTTCCCGCTGCTGGAGCCCGGCGTGCGCTGGCGTCACCACGGCGAGCATCCGCTGGCAGGCAGCTACGACGACCGCGACGCGGTGATCGGCATGTTCGCCAGGCTGCAGGCGCTGGCCGGCAAGACGGTGCGCATCGCCGTCACCGCGCCGCCGCGCATCGAGGGCAGTACCGCGGAAATCGACCTGGAGGCCTCCTCGGTCATGGACGGCGAAGCGCGCCACAGCCAGGGCACGCAAACCCTGCGCATGCGCAATGGCCGCATTTCGGCGGTGACTTTCCGGCCAAGCGATAGCACCGTAGCCGCCGCCGAAGCGCTGCCCGCGCCCGCGGGCTAGAACACGCGGCCCAGCTGCAGGTAGAGGTTCCACACGCCCTGCGGCGCCGCGGCAAAGCCGAAGTACAGCGGGCCGATCACGCTATTGCCGCCGATAAACAGGCTGGCACTGGTCTTGAACGGCCCGTTGCCGAAATTCCGGCGCCGCAGCCAGACATCGCCCGCCTCTAGGCTGGCGCCCACCACGGTGGTGCGCAGGCCCGGCAGGATGAACTCCCGCAAGTCGTTCAGGTAGGTCACGCGGCCGTACAGCAGGTAGTTGCCGGAAAACTGGTCTTGCGCATAGGCGGAAAGATGCTGGAAACCGCCCAGCGTAAAGCCCAGGCCGCCGCTGAAGCTGCTGTCGCTGCGATGGTCGCCATAGGTAACCGCGGCCTCGGCTGCCAGGTTCAGGGTGTGGCGGCCATAGCTGGTGGCCCACAGTGCCTTCGCATGGGCATCGTTGAAACGGTTGTCGGCGCCGCCGAAAGCCAGCTCGTTGGTCGCCAGCAGGTAGTAGCCTGTGCGCGGGAAGAGCGGATCGTCGAGCTGGTCGATGGTGAGCTGGGCACGCACGGTGGGCTGGCGCACACGGGCGTAGGGGAACAGCCGGCTGTTGCCGATGGGCAGGTTATAGACGGGCGAGTAGTAGACCTGTTGGTAGTTCACGCCCGCCCGGAACTCGCCCAGCCGGCCCAGCGGCACGCCCAGGTCCAGGCCCGCGACGGCGGTCTCGATCTGGTAGGCGGTGATCGGCTGGGTATTGCGGTTGGGCGCGCTGTCGCCATAGAGATCGATGTGCTTGCGCCCGTATTCCGCGTAGGGAGCGAGATAGAAGCCGAGCCGGTCGAATACCGGCTGGCGCAACTCGGTGTGCCACCTGGCCTGCTTGCTGCCCAGCACGATGTCATTGCGCCACTCCAGCCCGCCTTGCGTGAGCCACGGATAGCGATGCCCCAGTTGCAGGTTGAACACGCCCTGGCCATTGAAGGTGGTGGACACGCCAAAGCCGAACAGCAGGAACTGCGGACCCCAGGATTTCTGCTGCGCGTCGACCTTCAGCACATTGCGGCCATCCTCGGTGACGAGCTCCTGCGTCACGCTTTCGAAATCGCCCGATGTGGAGAGCTGCGCCATCTCGCGGTTAAGCGTGACCCCGTCGTAGTTGTCGCCCTCGTTCACGCCCAGGTATTTGCGAATGAAACTTGGCGGGATGCGGCCTTGCGACTGGATCTGGATGGCATCGATACGCACCGGACCCGCCATCGTCCCGGCTCCCTTGCGGGCCGCCAGGTGGGCCTGCCAGGCGTCGGCCGGCATCGCCAGCGACGCCAGCCGGGGCTCGGCCGCCAGCACCGCGTTCCAGCCGCCCTGGATGCCATCGTTGGCGCGCGAGAAGTCGGTGAAGGAAAGGTCGCCCAGCTGGGGCTCGATCAGCACGTCGCCCCGCCTGAGCTGCCCCTTCTGCGCACCCACGTTCTGGTTCATCAGGATGGTGACCATCTGTTGCGTCACCGCCGCCGGCGAGTCCAGGCTGTCGGGGTCGTCCAGCGGCGAAGCGATATTGACCGCGATGACCACATCCGCGCCCATGTCGCGCGCCAGTTGCACCGGCAGGTTGCTGACCAGCCCGCCGTCGACCAGCGTGCGCCCGTTCACCTTGATCGGCGCGAACAATCCCGGCACCGCCACGCTGGCGCGGATGGCGCGCGGCAGCGAGCCATGGTCGAGCACCACCGGGGCCCCCGTGCCCAGGTCGGTGGCAATGGTGCGAAACGGCGTCGGCAGCTTGTCGAAGCTGGCTTCGGCCGGCACCTGCACCGTCCAGTTCTGCAGCAGCGCCAGCAGGCGGTTGCCCTGCACCAGGCCGGTGGGCAGCTTGATCTTGCCGTCGCCGTAGCCGGCCGAGATCCCGATCGGGTATTGCAGGTCGTCCTCGCGCTGCGATTGCGGCAGTTCGGCACGCTCGTTGCGGTCGAAAGCGATATCGCTCAGGTTGATATGCGACAACCGCGCCTCCAGCTCGTCGGCCGACAAGCCGCTGGCGTACAAGCCGCCCACCACCGCGCCCATGCTGGTGGCGGCGATGCAGTCGATCGGCACCTGCATCTTCTCGAGCGCCTTGATCACGCCGATATGCGCATAGCCGCGCGCGCCGCCCCCGGACAGCACCAGGCACACGCGCGGGCGATGGCCCGGCGCGGGCGCGTCGGCAACGCCGGGTATGGCGGCGGATTCGACGGCATGTTCGGCGACATGCCCGGCGGCCGGAGCGGACTGCGGCGCCACGGCGAGCGCCGCGGCCAGGGCCAGCAGCACCGGGAGCACCGGATAACCGCGCACCAGCGAGCGCAGGCGGCAGGCAACGCGTGAAAGATAGCGGGACATGGACAAACCGCGGCAAAACGGGACAAGACGGTGAAATCGCCGCGCAGATGTGGCGGGGAAGGACGTCACGATAGGGCAATTGCCCGAGCTTGAACAGCAGCGCATGCACCGGGAAAGTGCCGCGATTCCAACACTTGCGCCAGCACCCGCCTCGCTGCCGCGCGGCAGCAAGGCGGAGTGCGCCCCGGCGCACAGCCTGGCAAGGGCGTCAAATGTATGCCGGATACAACAAAAGGAGCCGCTGGCAAGCCCGCCAGGGCCCCGTGCGCCGCCTCAGTGCTCCGCCGCAGCCTCCCAGCTGCCGGTTTGCGCCACCCACGGCGACATAGCCTCGAACTGCCAGCGCAGCGGCAGCACCCCCGAGCGCCTCACCACGCGCTCCACATGCAGGCGCACCAGCCGCTCGGCACCGTCAAAGCGCTCGACCTCCGGGCCTTCCCAGACGATTTCGCTGTGCCCGCTCAGGTGCAGCAGGCCGCCGCGCTCGAAATCCGGTACCAGCAGCCCGGCGCGCGGGTTGGCCACAAGGTTGCCAACGGTATTGAAGTAGTTGTTGCCGTTGAAATCCGGAAAGGTCACGGTCCGGGCGCCGTCGACCCGGACAAAGCCCGGCTTGCCGCCCCGGTGCGACACGTCCGCCCCGCCGCTGTGGCCAGACGCGGCATCGTGATGATGGGTGGCGATAAAGATCGTGTCGGCAGCGCGCAGCGCCTCCACAGCCTTGGTATCCAGGGCGTCGCCGTGCCACACGGCAGCGGTCCCGCTCTCGTCCGCGCCGGCCTCGCGCCAGTGCCGCAGCTGGATGTAGCGCGGGCAATTGCCGAAGCTCTGCTCCACCGCCACCGTCAGGCCGGTCTCGTCCTCCGCCGCAATGCGGCCGTTCATGCGGTTGCGGCGGCGCGTATGCAGCTCGATGCCGAGCAGGCCGATGTGGGCGCCGGCGCCCAGGGCATGCGCCAGCGGATCGTCCGCCAGCGGCCGCGCGGCAATGCGCAGGTGGTCGGGATCCGGCGCCTGCATAAAGCCCGGCGCGCCGCTCAGCACGGTGGCCCAGGGCATGCCCGCGGCGTCCACGGCCCCCACCACCACGAACGGCAACTGGGCGAAGAACAGGCGATGCTGCTCGGGCATGGCGGGCCGGACCACTCGCCGTCCGGCCACCTCCATCTTCTCGCGGCTGCCGGCGCGCTGCTGCACGGCCTGCTCCCCGGCATGAAAAGGCGATTCGGCATGCGGCCATCCTTGCAGGTCCATTTCATCCTCCTTTGCGGTGCGGTGCGGTGCGGGGCGGGGCGGGGCGGGGCGGGGCGGGGCGGCGCCTAAGCGACAGCCGCGAGGCCCACCGCCGAAACAGGCATCGGCACGAACCCCGGCAGCGCCTCCATCCTGTGCAGCCAGGCGCCCAGCGCGGGATACGGCGCCAGCGAGACATTGCCCTCCTCGGCACGCGCGATATAACTGTAGGCGGCCACATCGGCCAGCGTGGGCGACGCGCCGGCGAGGAACGGCGCCGCGGCCAGGATCGGCTCCATCACCGCGAACAGCCGCTGCGCGCGCGCAATGGCGTCATCGGCCGCCACCGGGGCACCGAACAAGGTTGCCAGCCGTGCCCGGGCAGGCCCGAAGGCGATCTCGCCCGCCGCCACCGACAGCCAGCGCTGCACCGCTGCCGCGCCCACCGGATCGCGCGGCAGCCAGCGGCCGTCGTCGTAGCGCATGGCCAGGTAGACCAGGATGGCATTGGAGTCGGCCAGCACGGTACCGTTGTCGTCGAGCACCGGAACCTGGCCAAAGGGGTTGAGCTTGAGAAAGGGCTCGCGGCGATGCTCGCCGCCCCGCAGGTCAACCTCCACGAGGCGGTACGGCAGTCCCAGCAGCGACAGCAGCAGGCGCACCCGGTGTGCGTGGCCGGACAGAGACATGTGATAGAGCACCAGCGGCTCGGCGGGGGGAGCGATCGTGGTGCTATCTGGGGGCGTGGCGGACATCTCGGTTCCTGGTGGTTGGGGGGATGAAGGTCATTCTGGGCGCCTTCCAGGATGCAATAAATGGGGCAGAATGCAGTTGACTACTCCATAAACCGTAGTAATGTGACACGCATGGACAAACTCCGCGCCATGCAGACTTTCGTCAAGGTGGTCGACGAAGGCAGCCTCACCGCTGCCGCCAGCGCCCTGCACACTTCCCTGCCGGCGGTGGTGCGCACGCTCGCCGCGCTGGAGGCGGAACTGCAGGTCCGGCTGCTCAACCGCACCACGCGCCGCCAGTCGCTCACCGACGAAGGGCGCACCTACCTGGATAGCTGCCGCCGCATCCTCGCCACCATCGACGAAGCCGAGGCCGTGCTGAGCGCGCGCCATGTCGAGCCGACCGGACAACTGGTACTGACCGCGCCGGTGCTGTTCGGCCAGATGCACGTGGCGCCGGCGGTAACCCGCTTTGTGCAGCGCTACCCCGCGGTGCACTGCCGGATGGAGTTCAGCGATCGCGTGGTCAACCTGCTGGAGGAACAGATCGACGTGGGCGTGCGCATCGGCCCGCTCGCGGACTCGACGCTGGTGGCCCGGCAGGTCGGCCGCATCCGCCGCGTGGTGGTAGCCACCCCGGACTTCCTGCGCGAGCATGGCGTGCCCGCCCACCCCGACGCACTGAGCCATGCCAGTTGCGTGCGCTTCATCGGCAATGCGGCGCACTGGTGGACTTTCCAGCAGGAAGGCCGCCCCTTCTACGTCGCCGTCAGCGGCAATCTCGAATTCAACCAGACGGCGCCCGCGGTGGCGGCCTGCGCCGCCGGCGCGGGCTTCGGGAATTTCCTGTCTTACCAGGTGGCGCCGCTGGTGGCCGAGGGAAAGCTGCGCATCGTGCTGGAAGCATTCGAGCAGCCGCCCTGGCCGCTGTCGCTGATCTATCCGAACGCGCGGCTGCTGCCGGCGCGCACGCGCGTTTTCGTGGACTGGATGAAGGACGAGCTGAGCCCGCAGTTCGGCTGAGGCGACAGCGCGTCCACGCCACGCCTTATTCGAGCTTGATCCCCGCCGACCTGATCAGCGGCCCCCACTTCGCCACCTCGGCATCGATAAACCGCGCGAACGAAGCACTGTCGCCCGCCTCCGGCTGCAACCCCAACCCGAGCAGCTTGCTGCGCATCTGCGCATCGGCCAGCACCGCGTTGGCATCGCGGTTGAGTTGCTGCACCACGGCCGCCGGCGTGCCGGCGGGCGCCATCAGGCCGAACCAGCCGTATCCGACCACGCCGGGAAATCCCTGCTCGCCAAACGTGGGCGCGTCCGGATAGACCGGCGTGCGCTGCTCCGCGGACACCGCGATCACGCGCAGCTTGCCGGCCTTGATAAACGGCAGCGCGGTGGTGATGGCGGTCAGCGTGGCATCGACCCGGCCGGCCAGCAGCTCGGTGTAGGCGGTGGAGTCGCCCCGGTAATGTACGTTGAGGCTCTTGAATTTCGCCTGGGCCGCAAAGAGTTCGGCGGTCAGGTGCGGGCCCGAGCCGACGCCCGGCGAGGCGAAAGTCACGCCGTCCTTCTTCTCGCGCGCCATGCGCACAAAGTCGGCCACCGTGCGCACCGGCGAATCGGCGTTGACGATCAGGAAGACCGGCCCCAGCACGCGCGGCCCCACGGCGACGAAATCCTTGTGGATGTCGTAGTGCTGCGAGAGTCCCGCGGCGGCATTGATGGCAAACGGCGCCGCCACCCACAGCAGCGTGTAGCCGTCCGGCGTAGCGCGGGCGAGCTGCTCGTTGGCCACGCGCGTGCCGGCGGCGGGCTTGTTCTCCACCACGAACTGTTGCTTGTACTTCCGGCTGAGCCCTTCGCCGAGCAAACGCGCCGAGATGTCGTTGGAACCACCGGGGCCGTAGGGCGAAATCAGGCGCACCGGGCGCGACGGATAGTCCTCGGCATGCAGCGGCGTCAGCATGGTGCCGCCCGCCGCGAACACCAAGGCGTTGCACGCCGCCTTGAGCACGCGCCGCCTTTGCGGATCCGGCTTCATGATGGCTCCCCGGCCGAACCCGCGCCAGCCAGCGGACGGATTGGCGGATAGACGAAGGTCTTGTCGAGATGCGCGGGCTGCGGCACGTACAGCCGCAGCGTCACGTAGAACGGGCCCGCGGGCGCCGGCAGCCAGTTGCCCTCGGCTGCGGGATCGGCCGGCGGCGACGCCGACAGGCGCAGCCGCAGGCTGCCGTCGGCGTCGTAGCGCAGGCTCGGCGAGCGGTCGCCCAGCGAGTAGCGTCCGAGCGCGTTGTCCACCAGCATGCAGTCGGTCTTGTCGTACATGGTGAGCGACCAGAACGCGCCTACCTGTGGCAGCGCATCCGCGGCAAAGGCCAGTTCGTAGCCGGCGCGGCCATCCAGCGGTGCGCCCTCGCTGTCGCGATCGGCCATGACGTACATCGCCTCTTCCACGCCAAGCGCGCCAATATAGTTGCGCGCTACCAGCGCGCGCTCGGCAAAGCGCGCGCCGAACGATTCGCGGATTTCCACCGGCAGGGTCCAGCCACCGCCAAGCTCGGAGGGCAGCGGCGCCGCCAGTTCGGCGAGCACCTCCTTGATCGCGGTGCCCAAACGCGCCAGCACGGCGTCCCCAGGCGCGGACCCGCCGCAATCCGCGCCGATGCCGGACTGCGCGAAGCCTGCCACCAGCGCGGCTTCGGCCGCCGGCGGCGGACTCTCGCGCAACGCCTGGTTGACCACTTCAGCGTAGCGACGCGGATCGCCCAGGTGCTCGCCCGGCTGCATGCCGACATCGAAGGGCCGCGCGGCGGGCGCGCCTTCGAGCGTGCTCAGGCGAAACTGGTCCTGCAGCGCGTGCACGGCCGGCAGGTCGGCCTCGCCGTCCACCAGCACGCGGCCGAGCAGCCAGACCGCGTCGGTCGGGCAGGCGATTGCGGTGGCACCCGCCGGCACGTCGCCGTGCCAGCGCGGACCATGCAGCAGGAAGCGCCCGCGCCCGTTGCCGGTGGTGCGGGTGCCGATGTAGCCGAAGGGGTTGGTATAGAAGTCGAGCAGTCCGAGCACGTAGTAGCGCCCTGCGCTGTCGGGCACGTCCAGCAGCAGCGGCCCTTGCGACAGGTCGAGCCAGGCGTTGCTGTAAAGCGTGTCGTTGTTGGGCGTGACCACCTGGCGATGCTGCGGGCCGAGCAACTGGCGGGTGTGGATGAAATGATTGATCCAGCGCACCGTGGCATCGGGCTGCGGCGCGGCGAAGGCACCCGCGCTGTTGCGGCGCGGACAGGTGGCGGCACGCATGCGCGCCATCTCGTAGAGTGGCAGCGTGTAGCGCACCGCATCATGGGCGGGAGTGGCGGTTCCGGTACGGGTCATGGTGGCTTCCATTGCAGGCTCCTATCAGTCGATGCGGCGCACGGCCGGGATGGTGTACTGGCCGTCCAGGAACGACCGGGCCGGATGGTAGAGCCGCAGGATCAGGTAGAACGGCCCCGCGGGCGCGGGCAGCCAGTTGTCCTCCTGCAGCGGGCGCGCATGCGAGATGGGAAGCACCAGGCTGCCGTCCGCCTCCATGCGCAGGCCCGGCGTGCGATCCCCCACCGCGTAGCGCCCGATCTCGTTGGCGCTGAAATAGCGGTCCTCGCCATACAGCGATACCGACCAGAATGCCTGCGCGGGCGGCACCATGCCGGGTGCGAAGCGCAGTTCGTAGCGGTGACGGCCATCGAGCGGCTGGCCATCGGCGTCGAAATCGGCCATGGCGTAGATCGCCTCGTCGGCACGCAGGGCGCCGAGCCCCTTCATCGCGGTGCAGGCGCGCTGCAGCCAGTCGTCGCCGTACATGCCGAGCTTCAGGCTGTAGCCCCAGCTCTTGCGGCCCTGGCTGCGCGTATGCGCCTCGATCACCGCCATGGCCTGCGCGTAGGCGCTCTCCAGCCCGGCCACCACGGCCGGGCGCAATGCCGCCAGGTCGGTCTCGTCTTCCAGCCGGATGCCCGCTTTGCGCAGCAGGGTCAGCAGGCCGAGTTCCTCCGCCGCCGGCGGAAACTCGCGCAGCGCATTGAAAAGGTTGTGGAAGAAGTCCAGCGCGGGCCGGCCGCTGTCGCGCCATTGCGCCACGCAGCGCGGGCGCGCGGCGCCCGGCGTGCGGGTGAGCGCGAAGCCCTGCTCGAAAGCACGCGCCGCCGGCAGGTCCTGCGGCCCCTGCACCAGCACGCGGCCGAGCAGCCAGACCAGCGAGCTGGGGCATTGCACCGCGTGCTTGCCGCTGGCCTGCTCGCCCGGGCCGGTCAGCTCGATCTCGCCGCCTTCGGCAGCGACGTTACGCGGGCCCAGGTTCTCGAAGTTGTTGGTGTGGACGTCGAGCAGCTCGATCACGTAGTAGCGCCCCGCGTCGGGCAGCGGCGGAATGCGCAGCGTCACCGGGCCCTCGGCCAGGTTGATCCACCCGCAGAAGTACAGCAGGTCGTTGGCCGGGGTGACGATGTCGCGGTCCTCGTGCGTCCACTGGCGCTCGCTGGCCGACAGGGCATTCATCGGCGCGCGGCCGTAGCCCGTGGCCGCGTCGACCGAGGTCTGCAGGCGGCAGGTACGCAGCGTTTCGATCAGCGCGTAGCCATAGATCGCGAGCGGAAAGGCCGCGCCGGCGACGAGGGCCTGCTGCGGGCTGGCGTGGGTTGCCGGGGCGAGGGGCGGATTCATGTTCATGCGTTTGGCTCCTGACGATGTTATTCGAGCGCGGCACCGCTCGTCTTGACGAGGGCGGCCCAGGCGCGGATGTCTTGCTGCATTTGCGCGGCAAAGGCGGCGCGCGGCTGCTGGGTGAAGCGCATGCCCAGCGTTGCGGCCTGCGCCTGCATGGCGGGCTCGGCCATGATGGCGTCGACGGCGTGCTCCAGCCGGTCGACGATGGCCGCCGGCGTGCGGGCCGGCGCGAACAGCGCGAACCAGCTATCGATGCGGAACGGCACGCCGGACTCGGCGAAGGTCGGCACGTCGGGCAGCGCCACCGAGCGCTCCGATCCGGTGACCGCCAGCGCCCTGACCTTGCCGCTGCGGATCAGCGGCAAGGTGCCGGCCAGGTCGGACATGGCCACCGGCAGCGTGCCGCCCATCACGTCGGTCAGCATCGGGCTGACACCCTTGTACGGGATATGGCGCAGATGGATGCCGCTGCTCACGTTCAGGCTCTCGCCGGCCAGGTGGCCGCCAGAGCCGGGTCCCCAGGAGCCATAGGCCAGGTCCGCGCCGGGACGCCTGGCCTGCGCGATCAGCGCCGGCAGGTCCTTGCCCGTGAAGGCCGGGCCCGCCACCAGCACATTGCCGCCGTAGGCGAGGCGCCCCACCGGCACGAAATCGCGCACGGGATCGTAGGGCAGCCGGGGGAAGATCGCCGGCGCGATCGCATGCGTGGCGGAGATGCCCAGCAATAGCGTGTAGCCGTCCGGTGCGGCGCGCGCGACCTGCGCGGAGCCGATGGTGCCCGTGGCGCCCGCCACGTTCTCCACCAGCACGGTGCCGCCCAGCGCGGTCGAAAGCCTGGCGGCCACCAGCCGCCCGATCACGTCGGTGCCGCCGCCTGGCGGGAAAGGCACGACGAGGCGGATCGGCCGGTCGGGGAATTTGCCGGATTCCGCTGGCGCCGCATGCGCCGGTGCGGCGGTGAACGCGATCAGCATGGCGCAGGCGCCGATGGTGCGGGGAATGCTGGACGCCGGCGCGCATGCGGCCCTTGCTGCTTGCAAATGCATGATGGTTGTCTCCTGTTTTTGTCCGAGCCCATCCGCGCGCCCGGTCTGTGCCGGTCTGTGGTTGCGCGGTGGCGGTACGTTGCCTTGCTACGCCATCTCGCTCACGCCGGTGCGCCAGCCGGCAGCAAGGTGATCACGGCATCCGCCGCGACCGGCCCTTCGGCGCCGACGATGAAAGGATTGATTTCCAGCGTATCGAGCCGGGGCCCGAGCGCGGCGGCCAACTGCGATACCCGCACCAGCAAGCCGGCAGCCTGCGCCAGCGGCAGCACAGGGTTGCCGCGATGGCCCGCGAACAGCACCGCCGCGCGGCTTTGCTCCAGCATGGCAAGCGCGCGCTCCGGCGACAGCGGTGCGAGGCCGAAGGCCATCTGCCGGAAAATCTCCACGGCGGTGCCGCCGATGCCGGCCAGCACCACCAGCCCGAACACCGGATCGCGCCGCACGCCCACCATCAGCTCGCCCCAGCCGCGCACCATGCGCGCCACCAGCACGCCCTCGAAGGGCAAGGTGGCATCGGCCCGGGCCAGTGCCGCCTGCATCTGCGCAAAGGCCTGGCGCACGGCGCCGGCGTCCGTCAGGTTGAGGGCCACGCCGCCCACGTCGCTCTTGTGCAGCACCTGCGCCGAGCACAGCTTCACAACGACCGGGTAGCCGACGCGCTGCGCCAGGGCCACGGCCTCGTCGGCATTGCGGGCCAGGCCGTGCGGCGCCACCGGCACGCCGGCGTCCGCCAGCAGGCGCATGGATTCGAACTCGGACAGTGCGCTGGCGTCTTCCGGCACATCGCGCAACAGCGGAGCCATTGACACAACACGCTCGGTGGCCGACGGGCTTGCGGCCGCCGCCTCCAACGCCGCCGCGCGGGCCAGCGCGGCCACGGCCTCGATGGCGTGGGCCGGCTCGCGAAACACCAGGCAGCCGTGCGCTTCCAGCCAGGCGCGCTTGTCGTCGTCGACCACGCCGGACAGCAGCAGCGGCGCGGCGCGCTGGTCCTCGTGCAGCACGCCGATGGTGCGCTGGAGTTCTTCCCACAGGCGCGGTGCGTTGGCGCCGCCGGCCAGGAAAGCCACCACGCAGCCGTACTCGCCGCAGGTAGCCACGCCGGCCATCGCATCGAGCAGCACGGCGGGCTGGGCTACCACCTGGCCCGTGACATCGATCGGATTGGCGGTGCTGGCAAAGGGAATGCTCTTGCGCAGCGCCTGCGCGGCCGCCTCCGGCATGGGTGGCATCGGCATGCCGAGTTCCTCGGCGCGATCGGCCATCATGATGCCGACTCCGCCAGACACCGTGAGGATGGCCACCGGCGTCACGGCGTCCGCGACCAGGCCGCCCGGGCTGCTCCAGCGCGCCGGCCGCCGCCCGCGCGACAAGGTGTAGCCGAGCCGGAAGAAATCTTCCAGCGTATGGGCGCGGTGCACGCCGTATTCGTCGAACACGGCCTGGTAGACCGCATCCTCGCCGGCCAGGCTGGCCGTGTGCGATTGCGCCGAGCGCGCGCCGGCCTCGGTGGTGCCCACCTTGGTGATCACCACCGGCTTGCCGGCGGCGCGGGCGGCGGCCAGCGCCTGGCGCAGACGGTGGCCGTCGCGGCAGCCTTCCATATAGGCCAGGATCACGCGCGTGTCGTCGTCCTGCGCCATCCATTCGATCACGTCGGCCACTTGCAGCCCGGCCTCGTTGCCGGTGGTCACCCAGTGGCTCAGCCCCAGCCCGGCCTCGCGCGCCAGCGCGAAGGCATAGGCGCCGAACGCGCCGCTCTGGCTGACCAGGCCCACATCCCCCACCGGCGGCGCGCCGGTCAGCGGGATCGGCGAGAAGGTGGCGAACAGGCGCGCGCGCAGGTTCATCGCGCCCAGGCAATTGGGGCCCAGCAGTGCCACGCGGTGCCGGCGCGCGCTGTCGGCCAGCGCGAGCTGCATGGCCTGGCCTTCCTCGCCCACTTCGGCAAAGCCCGAGGTAAAGAAGATCGCGGCGCGCGTACCGTTCTGCGCCAGTTGCGCCATCACAGACTCCGTCGCCACGGCCGGCACGGCCACGATGGCAAGGTCGACGGGCTCGCCGATGGCGGCCATCGACGGGTACGCGGGCAAGCCCTGGATCTCGCCGGCGCTGGGGTGCACGGGATAGATGCGCCCGGCATAGCCAAGCTCGCGCAGCAGGCGGATGGGCATGCCGCCCACTTTGTCGGGCTGCGTGGACGCGCCGATGACCGCGACCGAACGCGGTTTCAGCAGGGAATCTAGATCGGGCATGGCTTAGTCTCCGGGTTGCCTTGAAGGCTTGATTCAGGATGGACGCCTGTACCGGCGCTGCCTGTGTGTCGTCTGGCGCGCGGCGCGGCTATTGCCGCAGCCCGGTCACCGATTCGATCGAACGCGTCATCTCCATCAGCATCGGCGCGATTTTTTTCTCCAGCATGCCGCGCCGCAATTGCGACGCCGCAACGGCGCAGTTGAACAGCAGCGGGCGGTTCAGGTAGACGATGCGCGAATACACGCCAACGCCATGCACGCCGCTGCCCGCGTCGCCTAAGTTGATGGCGAAGCCGCGCTTGGGGTAATGGGCTACGTTGTGGCAAACAGTGTCGTAGCAGGCCGCGTATTCCTCGGGACGCTCGCGCTGCGCGGCTTGCATCAGGGTTTCGAATTCCGCCTTGGACAAGGTGCTCAGGAAGGCGCGGCCCATGCCGGTGCTCAGCACCGAGCGCACCGCGCCCACGCCAGGGCGTGCGGGCGTGCCCTCGTTATGCGTGCAGGTCAGCAGGTAGGTCACGTCGAGCCGGTGCGCCACGCCCATCGACACCGCGCCCTCGATGCGGTCCGCCAGCGCCTGCATCAGCGGTCGCGCCACATGGCGCACCTGCAGGCCGGCCAGGTAGGGGTAGCCCAGCGCCAGCACCTGGGCGCCGACGAAGTACTTGTCCAGTTTGGGGTCCCAGTCCAGGTAGCCCAGTTCGAACAAGGTGCGGCAGATGCGCGACACCGTGGCGCGGGGCAGTTGCAGGCGTTCGGATAGTTCGCCGTTGCCCAGCGGCCGCGGCTCGTCGATGAAGCAGCGCAGCAGGGCAAACCCCTTGGCCAGCAGCCCGCCGAAAGAGGGGTCGTCTTTCCTGCGCTCGGCAATGAATTGTTCGACCGGCGTGTTCATCTTGTCTCCTTGCACTGTAGTGTGGGTGCGGTTTTTTTCTGTGTCAAAGATCGGAATTGATTTCCATATATTGGAAATATAGTCCTGCTCTTGACGAAACGCAGTGGTAACCATATGGTTCACAAAACCGAATCCGAATTCTCATACGGAATTTGCCATGCCTATCTCGTCCTCTGCAGCGTCCCCCGCCAAGCCCTCCAAGGGGACATCCGCGTTCCCCACCGTAGCCACCCCTTCGATCCTGCAGCCGCCGCGCCAGCGGCGTGCCCGCGAGACGGAACAAGCACTGCTCGATGCGGGCCGCGAGTTGCTGGCACAGCGGGATTTCACGGCGGTTTCCGTGGCGCAGATCGCCTCCGCCTGCGAAGTCTCCGTGGGCGCCTTCTACGGCCGCTTCCGCGACAAGCAAGCGTTCTTCGAGTCGCTGCGTACGCTGGTGATGCGGGAAACCGGAGAATCCGTGTCGCGTTACCTGCGCGTGGAGCGCTGGGAGGAAGTGTCCACCGACGTCATGCTCGAAAAAATCATGCGTTACGTGGTGCTGGGCTGCCACGCCAATCGCGGTGTGATCAAGGCTTCGCTCAAGCATGCCTCGATCCGTCCGGAGGAATGGCTGCCGCACCGGGAAAGCGGCCAGGCGGTGGTGGAGCGCATGGTGGCCCTGCTGGTGCCGCGCCTGCCGATGCCGCCCGAGCAGGCCGAACTGCGTGTGCGCTTTGCCATGCAGGCCGTGTTCAGCATCGTGGTCAATGCCATCCTCAACGATGCCGGCCCGCTGCCGCTCGACGACGAGCGCCTCCCTGGCGAAATGACCCGGCTCGTGGCCGGCTACCTGGCAATGCCCGGCTGACGCCACAACGCTCAGCTGGCATGCCGCCCCGCCCATGACTCCCGCCTGAAAGACTTCCACGGCGCGCGCACTCGCTCGGAGCGCGCGCCGGATCCAATAAAAACCCGAGGAGACAAACCATGACATTACGCAGCCCGTTCTGCGGGAAAGCTGCTGCCCTGCTCGCGTGCGCGTGCGCGGCACTGCTGCCGCTGGCCGCGCAAGCCCAGGCCGGCTACCCCAACAAACCCCTGCACCTGATCGTGCCCTACCCCGCCGGCGGCCTGACCGACACGCTCTCGCGCACGCTGGCGGAAGGCCTGGGCAAGCGGCTGGGTCAGACCGTGGTGGTAGTGAACAAAGGCGGCGCCGGCGGCATCATCGGCACCGACTATGTAGCCAAGTCCGCACCCGATGGCTACACGCTGCTGCTGACGATCCCCGGCCCCATCACCGCCAACCTGGCCCTTTACAAGAAGCTGCCCTACGATCCGCGCACCGACCTGCGGCAGGTATCCGACGTGGCGACGGCGCGCACGGTGCTGGCCGTCAACGGCGCGCTGCCGGTGAAGACGGTGGCCGAGCTGATCGCCTATGCCAGGAAGGAACCCGGCAAGCTGCGCATGGGCTCGTGGGGACCCGGCACCCAGCCGCACACCATCCAGGCCTACCTGGACAAGACCTACGGCATCGATATCCTGCACGTGCCCTATCGCGGCGAGGGTCCCATGGTGACGGACCTGCTGGCGGGCCAGGTCAATGTGACGGTCGGCTCGGTGACGTCGCTGAAGCAGCACTTCGCCAGCGGCAAGCTGCGCCCGCTGGCCGTCACCGGCAGCCGGCGCGCCAAGGCGCTGCCTGACGTGCCGACCTTTGCCGAGGCCGGCTACCCCGACGAGCCGTACAAGCTGGTCGGCCCCATCACGCTGCTGGCGCCCTCGCGCACGCCGAACGATATCGTCGAGCGCCTGGGCCGCGAGGTAAGCGCGCTGGTGAAATCGCCGGAGATCAGCCAGCGTATCGAGGACATGGGCGCCGAGCCGATCGGCAACCTGCCCGCCGAGGCCGTGAGCGCCTACAAGGCCTACCTGCCGGGGGTGCTCAAGCTGACCGCCGATACCGGGGTGACGCTGGATTAACGCCGGCCGGCGGCGGGATAATGCAGCGCGGAAATGGCCGCTATGAATCCGCCGGTGCTTCCCTTGGCCGCCATGCCCCGCGCCCATACAATGCCTGCTTCTCGCGCGGCGCCACCGCGCCGCGTGCCGATTCCCGCATTACCGCTTCCGGCGGTGCCTTCCGGCGCCGACATCACGCATGGCAACGCTCTTCCTGGTACGGCACGGTCAGGCCTCATTCGGCGCCGCCAACTACGACTGCCTCTCCGACACCGGACGGCAGCAAGCCCGCTGGCTGGGCGAGTATTTCCGCGAGCGCGGTATCTCGTTCAAGCGAGTGGTGGCCGGTTCGCTGGTGCGCCAGCAGGACACGGCGATGGAGATCCTGGCCGGCATGGGGGCTGGCGATGTGCCGGTCCAGACGGACCGGGGCGCGGTCACCACGGGCATCGAAACCCACCCCGGACTTAACGAATACGATGGCGAAGCGCTGTATCGCAGCCATACCGGTGGGGCGGATCATCGGACCCATCAGAATACGGATTACAACGACTACTGGCGGACGTTTCGCGCGGCGTATCAGGCGTGGACGATGGATCAGCTGGCGGGCATGCCGGAGTCGTGGGCTGAGTTTGGGCGGCGGATTCGCGATGGTTTGTTGCATGCGACGGACGGGGCTTCGCGAGAGGATGCGGTGTTGGTTGTTAGTTCTGGCGGGGCTATCGGGCGGGCTACCGCGGATTTGCTGGGTGCGCCGGCGCAGACTGCGATTGAGTTGAATCTGCAGTTTCGGAATACGGCTTTTTGCGAGATTATTTCTGGGCGTGGGATGCTGCGGTTGCTGAGTTTTAATGGTTTGCCGCATTTGGATCGGGTTGATCGGCGGGATGCCATTACGTTTGCTTGAGGGGTGGGTGGGGTGGTTTGCTGTTGGGGGTGGTGTTTTTTGAGCGGCGTTGGTTGTTGCACCCAACAGCGTACGACATCCCCCTGCGGGGGACGCCGGTCACTCTTCTTTGCCTCGGCAAAGAAGACTAACGAGAAGAAAGCACGACCCTGCCGGGGGCAGAGCAATCAGGCTTATGTGGGGCCGGTGGTTGCGTCGTACGGCCCTGAGTGTTGGCTAGTGTGTTCTACCGGCTTGAAGGGCAGCGCAATGGCCTGACCCATGGTTTTCGTGGTGAGGCCCCTGACCTCGTATGCGGTGCCCATTCCCGCATCTGCCGTTCGCGAGGCCAAAGGTCGCGATCCTGCCAGCCTTGCCGGTTTCGTGGTTTTGTCTCGGAGGGCGCGCGCGGTGACAGGCGAGCGCGGCCCTCGCGGACCTGGCCGTGGTGCATACCACGAATGATCAGGCGGCGATGTGGGCCTTCGCTGTTTCTTTTTGCGGCGTTGGTTGTTGCACCCAACAGCGTACGACATCCCCCTGCGGGGGACGCCGGTCACTCTTCTTTGCCTCGGCAAAGAAGACTAACGAGAAGAAAGCCGACCCTGCCGGGGGCAGAGCAATCAGGCTTATGTGGGCCGGTGGTTGCGTCGTACGGCCCTGAGTGTTGGCTAGCGTGTTCTACCGGCTTGAAGGGCATCGCAATGGCCTGACCCATGGGTTTCATGGTGGGGCCCCTGACCTCGTGCGCGGTGCCCACTCCCCCATCTGCCGTTCGCGAGGCCAAAGGTCGCGATCCTGCCAGCCCCGCTGGTTTCGTGGTTTTGTCTCTGGCGGCGAGCGCCCGGCCATTTGAGGCCCTGCCGTACCGGCGCTGACAGCTCCTTGCTATCAACTCCCTTGGTATCGTGGTGGGCATCGTGGCCCGGTTCGCGAGGGGGTGCTGCCATCAGGCGCTTGCCCTGTGAGACAAAACCACGAAACCAGCCACACCCGAAACGGCGCAGCCCCTCGCACCGCGAACGGCAGATGGGGGAATGGGCACCGCATACGAGGTCGGGGGCCCCACCACGAAACCCATGGGTCAGGCCATTGCGATACCCTGCAAGCCGGTACGGCAGATGCCAGCAGAACCGCTGGCCATACGACGAAACCAGCACCCTGCGCACCCGCGATTGCTCTGCCCCCGGCAGGGTCGGCTTTCTTCTCGTTAGTCTTCTTTGCCGAAGCAAAGAAGAGTGACCGGCGTCCCCCGCAGGGGGATGTCGTACGCTCTTGGGTGCAACAACCAACGCCGCAAAAAGAAGCAGCGAAGGCAACCCAACAGCCAACAACCTACAGCCGCTCAACAATAGTCACATTAGCCATCCCACCACCCTCACACATCGTCTGCAACCCATACCGCTTACCCTGCGCATGCAGCGCATGCACAAGCGTAGTCATCAGCTTCGCCCCCGACCCCCCAAGCGGATGCCCCAACGCAATCGCCCCGCCATTCACATTCATCCGCGCCGGATCCGCACCCGTGGTCCGCAGCCACGCCAGCGGCACCGGCGCAAACGCCTCATTGATCTCGAACAGATCGATATCACCGATCTTCATGCCGGCCTTCTCCAGCGCCCGCAACGTAGCCGGCAACGGCGCTTCCAGCATGATCACAGGATCATGGCCCAGCACCGACATATGGTGAATGCGTGCCAGCGGCTTGACGCCCAGCTTCTTCAGCCCCGCTTCGCTGACCACCATCAGCCCGGCCGCGCCATCGCAGATCTGGCTGGCGCTGGCGGCGGTAACGGTGCCGCCTTCCTCGATCAGCTTGACGCTGGAGATGGACTCCAGGCTCGCTTCAAAGCGGATGCCTTCATCCACCGTGTGCAACTCGCCATTGCTGCTGCCATCAGCGGCGCGCACCGCCACCGGCACGATTTCGTCCTTGAAGCGCCCCGCCTGCGTAGCGGCGATGGCACGGCGATGGCTTTCCAGCGCGTAGCGGTCGAGATCGTCGCGCGTGAGGCCGTACTTGCGCGACATCATCTCGGCGCCGGTGAACTGGCTGAACTTCACGCCGGGATAGCGCTCCTGCATGGCCGGGCTCATCGAACTGCCAAAGCCGTTCTTGAACGGCAGCGTGGACGGCAGGCCCATCGGCACGCGCGTCATGCTTTCCACGCCGGCGGCGATGACGATGTCCATGGTGCCCGACATCACCGCCTGCGCGGCGAAGTGCAGGGCTTGTTGCGACGAGCCGCACTGGCGGTCGACCGAGGTGCCGGGCACGCTTTCCRGCAGGCGCGAGGCCAGCACGGCATTGCGCGCCACATTGCCAGCCTGTTCGCCGGCCTGCCCCACGCAGCCCATGATCACGTCGTCGATCAGCGCCGGGTCCGCGCCGCTGCGTTCCACCAGCGCGTTCAGTACCTGCGCGGCGAGATCGGCCGGATGCCAGCCCGCCAGCTTGCCGCCCTTGCGCCCGCCCGCGGTCCGCGCGGCCGCTACGATGTATGCCTCTGCCATGTGTTCTCCTCTTATCGTTGCAGGCGGTTCCGCCCGTGGTGGCCGCGCGCCGGGAATGGCACGGCAAGCCTCGCTAACCTGTTGCGGATTCTGGCGCAGCAGCCGGGCGCCCGGCGTCGTCGGAAGCGACGATTGCGCGGTGCCGGCGATCGCGCCAGCGCCGGTTGCCGCTCTTCAGGTGCGGAGCGCCAGCACCGAGAAAATGGCCGTGGCGCGCAGCAGGCAGCGCTCGCCGGCCATCACGCGGCAATGGCCGAAGCGCAGCCGCGAACCCATCTTGTCGAACTCGACATGCGCCTCGATCCACTCGCCGAGGCGGGCGGCATCGAAATAGTCCAGGCTGAGATTGACGGTCACGGCGGGCGGCATGCGCTCGCCCTCCATCAGCATCATCATGCCGATGGCGGTATCGGCCAGCGTGGCCAGCATGCCGCCATGCGGGATGCCGAGCGGGTTGAGGTGATGCTTGCCGATGCGCACGCCCACCGCGCGCTGCCCGCTGTCCACGTAGAGCTGGCCGAGATGGGCAAGAAAGCCGCCACTGGGACGCATGGCCTTGAAGCCCGGCGGGACCGCGTCGGCAGCGTCGGCGGCATCGGCACCAGCGGCGCCGGAAGATTGGTTGGATTCAGCCATGCCAGTCCCGCCGCCTCACGCCGCGAAATAGCGCGACGCCACGCCGAGCTGCTCGCGGCATTCGGCCACCATGCGCTCGATCAGCTCGGCACAGGTCGGGATATCGTCGATCAGGCCCACGCACTGGCCGGCGCTGATGATGCCGCCATCGGTCTCGCCGGCGGCGAGCGCGGCCTTGCCGCGCACGCCCGCCACCAGGTGCTTGACGTCCTCGAACTGGGCGCCGCCGGGCTGGCGTTCGATGGTGACGACTTCATCGGAGACCGCGTTCTTGAGCACGCGCGCCGTGTTGTGCAGCGTGCGGAAGATCAGGTTGGTGTCGCGCTCGCTCGCGTCCACCAGCGCCTGCTTGACGTTGTAGTGGATCGGCGCCTCGCGGGTGGCGCAGAAGCGCGTGCCCATGTTGACGCCTTCGGCGCCCAGCACCAGTGCCGCGGCCATGCCCCGCCCGTCGGCGATGCCGCCGGAAGCGATCACCGGAATGCCCAGCCGGCGCGCCGCCAGCGGGATCAGCACCATGCCCGGCACGTCGTCCTCGCCGGGATGGCCCGCGCACTCGAAACCGTCGATCGACACCGCGTCCACACCCAGGCGCTCGGCCGACAGCGCATGGCGGATCGCCACGCATTTGTGGATCACCTTGATGCCGGCGGCCTTGGCGCGCGCGATATGCTCCCTGGGATTGTTGCCGGCGGTTTCCAGCACCTTGATGCCGCTTTCGATGATCACGTCGAGGTAGCGCGCGTACGGCGGCGGGTTGATCGAGGGCAGCAGCGTCAGGTTGACGCCGAAGGGCTGGTCGGTCAGCTCGCGGGTGCGGCGGATCTCGGCGGCCAGGGCCTCGGGCGTGGGCTGGGTCAGCGCGGTCAGCACGCCGAGCCCGCCGGCGTTGGATACCGCGGCGGCCATCTCGGCATAGCCTACCCACTGCATGCCGCCCTGGATGATCGGGTAACGGGTGCCCAGCAATTCGGTAATGCGCGTCTTCATGAGGTTCCTTCTCGCTTCTTGTCTTTCAGGTTCTTTGCCTTGCCTGCCATGCCTGCGCCGCCAGGCCTCCTGGCGCCAGTCTACGGCGGGGCGGTGGCGGCGACCTCGTCGGATTCGACGATTRCAGGCGCACGATTCTGCACTACCTTAACTACCAACCCTTTCGAGCAGCCAAGGCCAGCCATGAGCAATTCCAGTTCCACGACTCCTCCCAGCTTCGAAACCCTGCAATACGCCGTCGACCGGGGTGTCGCCACCATCACCCTGCACCGCCCGGACAAGCTCAATGCCTTCACCGCGCAGATGATGCAGGAGCTGATCGATGCCTTCGACGCCACCGACGCCGACGACAACGTCCGCGCGGTGATCGTTACCGGCTCCGGGCGCGCCTTCTGCGCCGGCGCCGACCTGTCCTCGGGCGGCTCCACCTTCGACTACGAAAAGCGCTACGGCGCCAGCAAGGAAGCGGCGCACCGCGACGGCGGCGGGCGCGTGGCGCTACGTATCTTCCGCAGCCTCAAGCCGGTGATCGCCGCGGTCAACGGGCCCGCGGTGGGCATCGGCGTGACCATGCAACTGCCGATGGATATCCGCCTGGCCTCCACCGACGCCAAGTTCGGCTTTGTGTTCGCGCGCCGCGGCATCACGCCGGAGGCGGCATCGTCGTGGTTCCTGTCGCGCGTGGTCGGCATCTCGACGGCGCTTGAGTGGTGCTATACCGGCCGCGTGTTCTCGGCGCAGGAAGCGCTGGAGCGCGGGCTGGTGCGCTCGCTGCACGCGCCCGAAGACCTGCTGCCGGCCGCGCAGGCGCTGGCCCGCGAGATCGCGGACAATGCCGCGCCGGTATCCGTCGCCATCTCGCGCCAGCTGATCTGGCGCATGGCGGGCGCCAGCCACCCGATGGAAGCGCACCGCCTGGACAGCCGCGCGATCCAGTCGCGCGGCCAGTCGGCGGACGTCAAGGAGGGCGTCAGCGCCTTCCTGGAGAAACGCCCGGCCAGCTTTCCGGAGCGCGTGTCGCAGGACATGCCGGACTTCTTCGACTGGGGCAGCGAACCGCCCTTTATCTGATGCCGTCGATCCACCGCCGAGCCCCAAGGAAAACAGCGTGAAAGTCAGCATGGCAGTCCAGACCCGCAAATCGGTACGCGGCTTCCTTCCCGCGCCGGTACCGCCGGAGATCATCCGCGACGTGCTGGAGCAGGCCGCGCGCGCGCCGTCGGGCGGCAACCTGCAACCCTGGCACCTGCACGTGGTGGGCGGCGAGCCGCTGGAGCGGCTCAAGGCCACCATGCGCGAGCGCATCGCCGGCATGCCCGGCGGCGAAGGGAGCGAGTACGACATCTACCCGCGCGAGCTGGTCTCGCCCTATCGCGAGCGCCGCTTCCAGGTGGGCGAGGACCTCTATCGCTGCCTGGGCATCCCGCGCGAGAACAAGCGGGCGCGCATGGCCCAGTTTGCCAATAATTTCACGTTCTTCGGCGCGCCGCTGGCCTTGTTCTGCACCGTGGACCGCCGCATGGGCCCGCCGCAATGGTCGGACCTGGGCATGTACCTGCAAACGGTGATGCTGCTGCTACGCGAGCATGGGCTGGACAGCTGCGCGCAGGAATGCTGGGCGATCTACCCGGAAACCATCTCGGGTTTTCTCGCCATTCCGCCCGAACGCATGCTGTTTACCGGCATGGCGATTGGCTATGAAGACACGGAAGCACCGGTCAACCAGCTGCGCGCCACGCGCGCGCCGCTCGCCGAGTTCACCGAGTTCATCGGTATCTGAGGCCCCTGCGGCAAGCAGTGGGCAGCGGCTTGCCACTATGCCGATTTCGTCATCGCCGCTGGGGAAAGGCGACAAGCCGGCAGGGGGCGGCCATGCCACGCTGTAGGGGTCATCCACACTTGGCCCCCTGGGCATTCCCGCCATGCATCCCAGCGCCCCGCCTTCCACCGCAAGCTCCACGGTGTCTTCACCGCCCGCTCCCCGCCAGATCAGGGTGATCGACTCCCACACCGGCGGCGAACCCACCCGGCTGGTCATCGACGGTTTCCCCGATCCGGGCAGCGGCGGCATGGCCGCGCGGCTGGAGCGGCTCGCGCGCGAGCACGACCGCTGGCGCGCCGCCACCGTGCTGGAGCCGCGCGGCAGCGACGTGATGGTCGGCGCGCTGCTGTGCCCGCCGGTTTCCGCCGGTGCCTGCGCGGGCGTGATCTTCTTCAACAACAGCGGCTACCTGGGCATGTGCGGCCACGGCACCATCGGGCTGGTGGCCTCGCTGGCGCATCTCGGGCGCATCGCGCCGGGCCGGCACAGCATCGATACGCCGGTGGGCACGGTGGAGGCCACGCTGCATGAGGACGGCACGGTCGGTGTGCGCAACGTGCCCGCCTGGCGCTACCGGCATGCGGTGGCCGTCGACGTGCCGGGCCACGGCCGTGTCTCCGGCGACATCGCCTGGGGCGGCAACTGGTTCTTCCTGATCGAAGCCCATGGCCAGCGCATCGAGCGCAACAACCTGGAGGCGCTGACCGCATTCGCATGGGCCGTGCGGCAGGCGCTCGAACAGGCGGGCATCGCGGCACCGGACGGCGCGCCGGTCGACCATATCGAACTGTTCTGCACGCCCGACGATGCCGATGAAGCCGACAGCCGCAATTTCGTGCTGTGCCCAGGCAAGGCGTACGACCGCTCTCCCTGCGGCACCGGCACCAGCGCCAAGCTCGCCTGCCTGGCAGCGGACGGCAAGCTCGCGCCCGGCGCACCCTGGCGCCAGGCCAGCGTGACCGGCAGCCGCTTCGTGGCGCACTATGCGCCCGCCGATGAACCCGGCCGCATCATCCCGACCATCCACGGCCGCGCGCATGTGTATGCCGAGACCACGCTGCTGATCGCGCACGACGATCCCTTCGCCTGGGGCATCGGCGCATGAGGCCCGCGCAGGCTTGCGGCGATGTCATCGTGATCGGCGCCGGGATCGTCGGCGCGGCCTGCGCCTTCGAACTGGCCGGGCACGGGCTGGATGTCTGCGTGCTGGACAGCCGCGCAGGCGGCGCCACCCACGCCGGCATGGGCCATCTGGTGATGATGGACGACACCGCCGCCGAGCGTGACCTGTGCGCCTGCTCGCTCAGGCTCTGGCGGGAGCTCGCCCGCGACATGCCGGCCAGCTGCGCCTATCGCCAGTGCGGCACGCTGTGGGTGGCCAGCGACGCCGCGGAAATGGACCTGGCCCGCCAGCGGCAAGACGCGCTGCTGGCGCAGGGCATCCCGTGCGCCACGCTGGATGCCGGCGAACTGGCGTGCCAGGAGCCGATGCTGAGCTCGGGCTTGGCGGGCGCGCTCAAGGTCGCGGGCGATGCCATCGTCTACGCCCCGGCCGTGGCGTCATGGCTGCTCGCGCAGAGGGCATCGCGGATAAACGTTCTGCACGCCACGGTGAGCGCGGTGGAGGCAAACCATGTCACCCTGGAAGACGGCAGGCGGCTGACCGCCACCGCGGTCGTCGTCGCCAACGGCATCCAGGCCACGCAACTGCTGCCCGCGCTGCCGATCCGCGCCAGGAAGGGACATCTCGTCATTACCGACCGCTACCCGGCCTGCGTGAACCATCAACTGGTCGAACTCGGCTATGCCGCGAGCGCGCACCACAGCGACGGGACCTCGGTTGCCTTCAATGTGCAGCCGCGCCCCACGGGCCAGTTGCTGATCGGCTCGTCGCGCCAGTTCGACAGCCTCGACACGGCCGTGGATAACCAGGTCATGGCCCGCATGCTCCAGCGCGCCGCCGCCTACCTGCCCGCCCTCGCCGGCATGAACGCGATCCGCTGCTGGACCGGCTTTCGCGCCGCCACGCCCGACGGGCTGCCCATCGTCGGCGCCCACCCCGGTCAGCCGGGCCTGTGGCTGGCGGTGGGCCACGAGGGGCTGGGCGTGACCACCGCGCCCGGCAGCGCGCGCCTGCTGGCGGCGCTGCTGCTAGGCCAGCGGGTCCCGATAGATCCGGCGCCATTTTCCTTCAGCCGCTTCGCCGCAGCCACGGAGACCGCTCCTGGCCCTGGCACGGAGAATACGCATGAAACGCAACCGGGCCGCTAACCCGACCGTGAACGTCCTCCTGGATGGCAGCGCGCTGCGGGTGCCGGCGGGCATCTCCGTGGCGGCGGCCATGGCCTATAGCGACCGTCCGTTCACCCGCCGCTCCTGTGGCTGCGAGCAGCGCGCGCCGTTTTGCGGCATGGGCGTTTGCCAGGAATGCCGCATGACCATCGACGGCCGGCGCCGGCTGGCGTGCCAGACCACGTGCCGGGATGGCATGGTGCTGGAGCGCACGCCATGAGCGCGCGGCACATGGGCACCGGGCAAGCACTTGCCGCTTGCCAGCGCCGCTACGACGTATTGATCGTCGGCGCCGGGCCCGCCGGCATGGCGGCGGCGCGCGCGGCGGCCGGGAGCGGCTGCAGCGTCGCGCTCATTGACGACAACCCGGCGCCCGGCGGGCAGATCTGGCGCGATGGGCCAGGCGTGCGGCTGCCATCGCAGGCGCGCAGCCTGCGCCACGCCATCGCCGCGCACGGCCGCATCGCGCTGTACGCCTCGACGCGCGTGATCGCGGCGCCTGCGTCCCACACGCTGCTGGTCGAGAACGACGAGCGCGCCATGCACCTGCAATTCCGCAACCTGATCCTGTGCACCGGGGCGCGCGAACTGCTGCTGCCTTTTCCCGGCTGGACCCTGCCCGGCGTGACCGGAGCGGGCGGGTTGCAGGCCCTGGTCAAGGCGGGCGCGCCGGTCAGGGGCGAGCGCATCGTCATTGCCGGCAGCGGGCCACTGCTGCTGGCGACGGCCGCCACGGCGCGACGGCACGGCGCGCATGTCGCGCGCGTCGCCGAGCAGGCACCGCTGTCACGCCTGACGCGCTTCGCCGGCGCGCTGTGGCGCTGGCCGTCCAAGGCGGCACAGGCCGTCGCCCTGCTGGATGGCCACTATCGGGCGGGCTCCCATGTGGTGGAGGCACTGGGCGACGAGCGCCTGCGCGCGGTGCGCATCCGCCAGGGCGGCCGTACCGTGGCGCTTGCCTGCGACCGGCTGGCGTGCGGCTTCGGGCTGGTGCCGAATACCGGGCTGGCCGCGCTGCTGGGCTGCCCGCTCGACCCCGTATCGGATGCGATTGCCGTCGATGCGCTCCAGCGCACCGGCATGCACCACGTCTATGCGGCGGGCGAATGCACTGGTATCGGCGGCGGCGAGCTGGCCCTGCTCGAAGGCAGGATCGCCGGCTACGCGGCAGCGGGCGCCGACGACCGGGCTGGCGCGCTGGCGGCAACGCGCGCCCGCTGGCATGCGTTCGCGGAACAGGTGCGGACCACGTTCGCGCTCGACCCCGCGCTCAAGACCCTGGCCCGCGCCGACACACCGCTGTGCCGCTGCGAGGATGTGCCGCTATCGGCCATCCAGGCGTATCCGGATGCCTGGATGGCCAGGATGCAGACCCGCTGCGGCATGGGCGCCTGCCAGGGACGCGTCTGCGCCACGGCCGGGCGGGTCCTGTTCGGCTGGACGCAGCCCACGCCGCGCCCGCCGCTGTCTCCCGCCCGGATCGGCACATTGATGCTGGACGAGAACGGGCGAAGCTGACAGGCTGTGCCAACGCGGCTTGGAGCGCCCACCGGTAGATCCGTGGATCGACGCACACGGAAGTCCGATGAAGTAAGAAGCCATCAGGAGACAATATGCCGCCATCGCCCACCCTCTCCGCCGCCCCCTTCCCGGCCCGGCAACCCTCGCCGGCACCGGCGAGCCAGCACGAGGCCGGCAACATCGCCCACCTCGCCGACATCTGCGCGGGCATATCGAAGCAGCGCCCGCGCGACATGGCCACCCTGCTCGATACCCTCTCGCTGATCACGCCGTTGCTGAACGCCATCCCCAACGTGGTGTTCTTCATCAAGGACCGCCAGGCGCGCTACCTGGTCGCCAACCTGACGCTGGCTACCCGCTGCGGCTTCAAGCGGATCGAACCCCTGCTTGGCAAGACGTCGGCCGAGGTCTTTCCCGCCCATCTTGGCCAGCGCTACACGGAGCAGGACCGGCGCGTCCTGGATACCGGCTGCGCCATTGCGCAGCAGCTTGAGCTCCATCTCTATCCCGCGCGCGATGCGGGCTGGTGCATGACCTGCAAGCACCCCCTGCTGGATCGCGACGGCCGCATCATCGGCATGGCCGGCATCTCCCACGACCTGCAGTGCGCCAGGGACACGCATCCGGCCTACCAGCGGCTGGCGGCGGTGGACACCTATATCCGCGAGCACTACATGCGCCCCATCCTGCTGTCCGAACTGACCGGGCTGACCGGCCTGTCGGCGGCGCAACTGGAGCGCTACTGCAAGCGCATCTTCCACCTGACGCCGCGTCAAATGATCCACAAGGCGAGGCTGGAGCGCGCGTCCGAGCTGCTGTCCACCGATATGCCGATCACCGACATCGCGCTCGAGTGCGGCTATACCGATCACAGCGCCTTCACCCGGCAGTTCAAGGCCCTGACCGGACTCACGCCGCGGCAGGTCAGGCCGCCGGCCGGCAAGCCCGGCGCGCACGATTGAACGGGGAGCGCGCAACGGGCCGCTCCCGTCAAGCCCGCTTGCGCGGCCTCGCCCGATGCGGGCTCGTATTGTGCCGATTTCGTCTACCTGCTTTGCGGAAAGTCTCAAGCCCGAACGGCGCGCAACTGCGAACCTGAAGGCTGGTGGCCAGGTGATGCCCTGCCGGCACACCCCACGCACACAAAAGGAGACGATATGAGCCGCAACGCCATCCACTGGACCGGTGTATTCCCCGCCGTCAGCACGCAGTTCAAGGCCGACTACTCGCTGGATATCGAAGCCACCCACAAGGTGATGCGCAACCTGGTCGCCGACGGGGTCTCCGGCCTGGTGGTGTGCGGCACCGTGGGCGAGAACACATCGATGTCCACCCTGGAAAAGCTTGCCGTCATCGAAGCGGCGAAAGACGCCGCCAGGGGCCGCATCCCGGTCATCGCGGGCATTGCCGAATTCACCACCGCCTTCGCCCGGGACATGGTGAACGAAGCGGCGCGGGTCGGCGTCGACGGCGTGATGGTAATGCCGGCGCTGGTCTACTCCGCCAAGCCGCACGAAGCCGCCGCGCACTTCCGCGACATCGCCACCGCCACGGACCTGCCGGTCATGCTCTACAACAACCCGCTGGTCTACCGCAGCGACATCACGCCGGACATCCTGGTCTCGCTCGCCGATTGCGAGAACATCGTCTGCTTCAAGGATTCCTCCGGCGATACGCGCCGCTTCATCGACCTGCGCAACGCCGTGGGCGACCGCTTCGTGCTGTTCGCCGGGCTGGACGACGTGGTGCTGGAGAGCATTGCCGTGGGGGCCGAGGGCTGGATCTCGGGCATGTCCAACGCCTTCCCGAAGGAAGGCGAGACGCTGTTCCGCCTGGCCCGCCAACGGCGCTTCGACGAGGCGCTGGCGCTGTACCGCTGGTTCATGCCGCTGCTGCACCTGGACTCGCGCCCGGACCTGGTCCAGTGCATCAAGCTGTGCGAGGAACTCGCCGGGCGCGGGAGCGCCGTCACGCGGCCTCCGCGCTTGCCGCTGCAAGGCGAGGCACTGGAACAGGTGATGACGGTGGTCGCGCAGGCCATGGCCACGCGCCCGGTGCTGCCGGACGTCGGCCTGCGGGCCTGAGACTGCGCCGCCGGCCCGCGCGGCCGCCATCCGCCCGCCCGCCGCCCGCGTTCGCGGGCGGATGGCCGCATCGTCCGGACGGCCATCACCCGATGACCAAGGAGTCCCCATGTCTCCAGTGCAAGGCAAGTTCAAGCGGCAGCTCACCCTGACCGATCTCACCTTTATCGGCCTGGGTGCGATCTTCGGGTCGGGATGGCTGTTCGCCGCCAGCCACGTATCCGCCATCGCCGGGCCGGCCGGCATCGTCTCCTGGCTGCTGGGCGGCTTTGCCGTGCTGCTGCTCGGCATCGTCTACTGCGAGCTGGGCGCGGCGCTGCCGCGCGCGGGCGGCATCATCCGCTACCCGGTTTTTTCCCACGGCGAGCTGATGGGCTATCTGATGGGCCTGATCACGCTGATCGCCTTCTCCAGCCTGATCGCCATCGAAGTCGTGGCCGCGCGCCAGTATGCGGCGGCCTGGTTCCCCTTCCTGAGCCAGCCGGGATCGAGCGATCCCACCCCGCTCGGCTGGGCGGCGCAGTTCGCGATGCTGTGCCTGTTCTTCGTGCTCAACTACTACAGCGTCAAGACCTTCGCGCGCGCCAACAACATCGTCAGCGTGTTCAAGTTCGTGGTGCCGCTGCTGGTCATCGTGGTGCTGTTCACGCATTTCAAGCCGGCCAACCTGCAGATGCATGGCTTCGCGCCGTTCGGGCTGTCCGGCATCCAGGCCGCCGTTTCCGCCGGGGGCATCATCTTTGCCTACCTCGGGCTGACGCCGATCATCTCGGTGGCCAGCGAAGTCCGCTCGCCACAGCGCACCATTCCCATCGCGCTGATCCTGTCGGTATTGCTGTCCACCCTGATCTACGTGCTGCTGCAGATCGCCTTCCTCGGCGGCGTGCCGACCGAGACGCTGTCGGATGGCTGGCGTGGCGTCGGCAAGGCGTTCGCGCTGCCTTACCGCGATATCGCGCTGGCGCTCGGCGTGGGCTGGCTGGCCTTCCTGGTGGTCTCGGACGCGGTGATCTCGCCCAGCGGCACCGGCAATATCTACATGAACGCCACGCCCCGCGTGGTCTACGGCTGGGCGCGCGGCGGCACCTTTTTCAAGCTGTTCTCCCGTATCGATGCGCCCTCGGGTATTCCGCGGCCGGCCTTGTGGCTGACCTTCGCGCTGTCCGTGTTCTGGACCCTGCCCTTTCCCTCGTGGGAGGCCATGATCAACGTGGTGTCGGCCGCGCTGGTGCTGAGCTATGCGGTCGCGCCCGTCACGGTGGCCGCATTGCGCCGCAACGCGCCCGGCCTGCACCGGCCGTTCCGGGTCCGGTGGCTGGCGGTGCTCGGCCCGCTCTCGTTCATCATCGCCGCGCTGATCGTGTACTGGTCCGGCTGGGGCACGGTGTCCTGGCTGCTGGGACTGCAGATCGCCATGTTCGTGGTCTACCTGCTTTGCAGGCGCGCGGTACCCACCCATCGCCTGAGCCTGGCGCAACAGGTGAAGTCCTCGCTGTGGCTGATCGCCTTTTATGTGCTGATCATCGTGGCCTCCTACCTGGGTTCCTTCGGCGGCATCGGCGCGATCGGCCATCCGTGGGACACCGCACTGGTGGCGCTTATCGCGCTGGGGATCTATGGCTGGGGAGCCCGCACCGGCATACCTTCCGCGCTGATGGATCTCGGCGCTGACGATGACGAATAGCGCTTGCCTCAACCTCAACCTCAACCCCCACCTCAACCCGGAGCCCCGATGAACGATCCCGTCGCCCCACCGCAGCACAGGCAGGCGCGCGGCACTGCCACCGAGCGCCTCTCCCTGCGCGAAGTCCGCGCGCTGGCCATCGCCGTGCTGCGGCATCACGGGTTCAGCGATCCGCATGTCGAGGCCGTGGCCGATACGCTGGTCGCCGGCGAGCGCGACGGCTGCGCTTCCCATGGCCTCTACCGGCTGCTCGGCTGCATCGCCACGCTCAAGGCCGGCAAGGTGTCGCCGGACGCCATGCCCAAGCTGCACGAGATGGCGCCCGCGCTGCTGCGGGCCGATGCCATGCGCGGCTTCTCGCAGGTGGCCTACAAGACGGCGCTGCCGCACCTGATCGGCAAGGCCCGCTCGCAGGGCATCGCGGCGCTGGGCATCAACCGCTGCGTGCATTTCTCCGCCTTGTGGGCGGACATCGAACCGCTGACCGACGCCGGCCTGGTCGCCCTGGCCTGCACGCCCAGCCATGCCTGGGTCACGCCCGCGGGCGGCAGCAAGCCGCTGTTCGGCACCAATCCGCTGGCCTTCGGCTGGCCGCGCGCCGGCCAGCCCGCTTTCATCTTCGACTTCGCCACCAGTGCGGTGGCGCGCGGCGAGATCGAACTGCATCGCCGCGCGGGCAAGCCGATCCCCGAGGGCTGGGGCATCGATGCCGACGGGAAATCCTGTACCGATGCCGCCACCGTGCTGGACCACGGCGCCATGCTGACCTTCGGCGGCCACAAGGGCGCAGCCCTCGCCGCCATGGTCGAACTGCTCGCCGGTCCGCTGATCGCCGACATGACCAGCATGGATTCGCTGGCCTACGATGCGGGCACGAAGTCGTCGCCGATGGGGGGCGAGCTGATCATCGCCATCGATCCCGCGCGCTTTCTAGGCGCGCAGTGCGAGGCGGAGCTGGCGCGGGCGGAAAGCCTGTTCGAGGCGATGCTCGGACAAGGGGCGCGGCTGCCTTCGCAGCGCCGCTATCGGGCGCGCGAAGCCAGCCTGCGCCATGGCGTGCTCATCCCGCGCGCGCTGTATGACGACGTCGTGGCCCTGCTTCCGCGCAGCGCGGCCTGAGGATCGCTACAGCAAACCCAGCTGCCGCGCGATAGCCACCGCCTGCGTGCGGTTGCTGGCGCGCAGCTTGGCGCTGATATTGCGCAGGTGGGTGCGCACTGTGGTCTCCGAGACAAAGAGCCGGTCAGCCATCGCCACATTGGAGAAGCCCTCGGCCAGCAGCTGCAGCACCTTCTGCTCCTTGGGCGTGAGCGGCTCCAGCAGGCCGTGGCGGGCCTGCATGGCGGCGGGGTCGGCTGGCTCCGGGGCGCCGCCGCAAGCCTGCAGCAACCGCTCGACGTAGCCCGCGGACAGCGCGCTGCCCTGGCGCACGCAGGCCTCGCCCACCAGCCGCCGGATCTCGGCGCTCTCGTCGGCGAAGATGCGGATAAAGCCTTCCGCCGCCCCGAAGCGCAGTGCCTCGCCCATCGTCAGCAGCGCTCGCGCGGCATCGCCGCTGCGCTGGCAGGCCAGCGCCAGCAGGATGCGCAGCTTGAGCGCGCGCCGCATCAGTTGCGCCCGCTCGGCGGCAGCGAGTTCTTTCTCGATCGCCTCGCGCGTGGCGGCCGAGGGCTCGGTGAACAGTGCCAGCCGCAGCCGCCCCATGGGCACGTCTTCCACGTCGTTGGCAAAGGAACTGACGGCGCTGACGCCGGGCCGCGCCCGCCACAGTGCCGGGTCCGCCGCATGCAGCAGCGCCTCCTCCGCCGCATGCTGGTTGCCCTGCAGCAGGGCCAGCCGGGCGCGCTCCAGCATGGCGCCCAGCACCAGCCGCGGCAGGCCGCGATGATGGCCGAGGTGCTCGAGCGCGGCCAGCCATTCGTGCGCGCCGTCCACGTCGCCACGATCGCAGGCGATGCGGGCCAGCACGGTATGGCCGGTGATGATCTGGTCGGGCAGGCCGAGGTCGCGCGCCAGCGGTACGTACACATTAAGCAGGCGCTCCGCGCGCTCGCGCTCGTTGATCTCGTAGAGCGCTTCGGCCAGCAGGATGCCGGCCATGGCGTTGCCGTTGGTGGGACCATAGCGGTTCGGCAGCATGGTGCTGGCGGCAATGCGGAAACGCGCCAGCGCTTGCTGCAGGCGCCCCTGGCGCAGGTCGATCAGCCCCTCCACCGATTCCGAGAAAATCTTGTTGAAATTGCTGTCGGAACCGCGCACCACCTGGCGGGCCACGCCCAGCAGCCGGCGCGCCTCGCGGTAGTCGCCGGTCACCGCGGCCATGCGCGCCATCGAGGTGGCAAGGATGGAATCCGGGAACGGGTAGCCCATCGGCAGCGGCAGGGGATCATCGCGGCTGTAGGCGCGCGCCTCGTCGAAGCGGTCCATCATGTTCAGCAGCATATGGCGCAGCGCGCGCACGTGGGCCAGCAGGTCGCCCTCGGCGCCGGCCAGCGGGATGGTCTGCAGCAGCGCGATGGCGTCCGCCGGTCCGCGCGTAAACGACAAGGCCCAGACATGGGCGATCTGCAGCTTGGGCCACGCCGCCAGCGCGTCGGCCGGCACGGCGTCCAGCCAGCGCGTCAGCAGGCGCATGCGCCCCTGCGCCAGCAGGTCGTCCACGGAGCCCGCCAGCAGCGGCAGCGCGTGGCCGACCGCGCCGGCCGCCAGCGCATGTTCGATGGCGGGCACAGGGCGGCCCTGCGCCTCGTACCAGCGCGAGGCGGCCATCTGCAGCGCCGGCACCTCGTCCGGCATGCCCTGCTGGAGTTGCGCGCGCAGGAAGCTGGAGAACAGGCTGTGATAACGGTACCAGCGCGCATTGGGTTGGGCGGGACGCTCGGCGCCGCCGTGGCGTTCGCCGTCCAGCGGCATCAGGAACAGGTTGGCCCGCTCCAGCCAGGCGAGGATTTCCTCGCTGTCGGCGGTGCCGCAGACGGCGTCGCACAGCGGCCCGCTGAGCTGGTCGAGGATGGAGGTGCGCAGCAGGAAAGCGCGCACCGCATCGGGCAGGTGCAGGTAGACGTCCTCGACGAGGTAATCGGCAACGGCTGCGTTGGAGCCGGAAAAGCCGGCGATGAAGGCGTCCGGCTGGCCGCGCCGCTCCAGCGCCACCGAGGCCAGCCACAGCGCCGTGGCCCAGCCTTCGGTACGGCGGTGCAGCGTGGAGATGGCCGCGGGTTGCAGCGCCAGGCCGCGCGCGCGGCGCAGGAAATGATCGGTTTCGTCGGCGGTAAAGCGCAGCTGGGCAGGCTCGATCTCCAGCAGTTCGCCGCGCGCGCGCAGGCGTGCCAGCCCGGAATCCGGCACCCAGCGCGTGCCGACCACCAGCCGGCCGCCAGGCGGCAATTGCTCCACCACCTGCCAGACCAGGCCGGCAACGGCGGGATTCTGCAAGGCCTCGAAGTCGTCCAGGAACAGGGTAAAGGGGCGGTCGTGGCCCGCCATGCGGTCGATCAGCGCCAGAGCCTGCTCGCCCACCGGCCGAGGCGCCGGCTGGCTGGCGGCGAGCGGCGCGCCCCCCTTGCGCAGCACCAGCTCGAAAGCGGCTTCCAGCGAGCCGAGAAACCGCGTGGCGTCGTTGTCCGCGCGGTCCAGCGTGAGCCAGGCGGTGGCAACGCCGTCGGCATCCAGCCGCGCGCGGCATTGCAGCATGGCGGTGGTCTTGCCGAAACCGGCCGGCGCGCGCACCAGCACCAGCTTGACGAAGCCGGCCGCGCACACCGCGTCGCAAATGGCGCGGCGTTCCACCTGGAACGGGGTCAGCATGGGCGGGCGCAGCTTTGCCACCAGCGTGGCCGCGCGGGCGGCGCCCCCGTGGCCCGCGCTGGTCTCCTCGATTATTGCCATTCGCCGTGTCTTCCTGTTGGCGGCGGCATCCGCGCCGGGCGGATGCCGCGCGATCGGCACCGGCTTATGGTTGCCGGCTGCTGGCGCCACATGCGCCAGGGATCGAACGGCTGATTATGGCGTAAACGACCGCCTGGCACCCGGCGCACCCATGCGCGCCGGTGCCGCTGCCTAGACGAGCTTGTTCTCCCGTCCCGCCCAGTAGCGCTCGCGCAGCAGCCGCTTGAGCAGCTTGCCGGTCGGCAGCCGCGGCAGTTCGTCGGCAAAGTCCACCGAGCGCGGGCACTTGATGGGCGAAAGGTGCGTGCGGCAAAAGGCAAGCAATTCGTCGGCCAGCGCCGGGCTGGCGTGCGCCATGTCGAGTGGCTGCACCACCGCTTTGACTTCCTCCCCGAAGTCCTCGTTGGGCACGCCGATCACCGCCACGTCCATCACCTTGGGATGGGTCATCAGCAGGTTCTCGGCCTCCTGCGGATAGATGTTGACGCCGCCGGAGATGATCATGTTGGCTTTGCGGTCGGTCAGGTAGAGATAGCCGTCCTCGTCCACGTAGCCGACATCGCCCAGCGTGGTCCAGCCCGCATGCACGGGGTGGCGCGACTGCACGGTCTTCTCGGGATCGTTGTGATAGACAAAGCTGCGCCCCTCGGCGAAGTAGATGATGCCCGGCTCGCCCGGCGGCAACACGGCGCCGCTGTCGTCGCAGATACGCAACTCGCCCACCGACGCGCGGCCCACCGTGCCCTTGTGGCTGAGCCAGTCGGCGGAACCGACCGCGGTGGACCCGTTGCCCTCCGTGCCGGCGTAGTACTCCCAGATGATCGGGCCCCACCATTCGATCATCTGCTCCTTGACGGCCACCGGACAGGGCGCGGCGGCATGCACGGCAAAGCGCAACGAGGAAACATCGTGGCGCTGGCGCACCGCCCCGGACAGCTTGAGCATGCGCGAGAACATCGTCGGCACGACCTGGGTGTGTGTGATGCGGTGCGCGGCCACCAGCCGCAGGAATGCTTCCGCGTCGAAATGCTCCATCACCACCGAGGTGCCGCCGAGTTGCTGCACCGCCATGTTGTAGCGCAGCGGCGCCGCATGATAGAGCGGTGCGGGCGAGAGGTAGCGCATGTCCGGGCCGAACTGGTAGAGCGACTGGCACATCAGCGCCAGCCTGCCCGGCACGTCGATCTGCGGGTTGGCCGGCGGCGTGAATACGCCCTTGGGGCGGCCGGTGGTGCCGGAGGAGTACAGCATGTCCGTGCCCGCGCATTCGTCCTCGATGCGCCAGCCGGGGTATTGCGCCAGGGTGGTCTCATAAGCGATGAAGCCGGGCACGGCGCCGTCCATCATCAGGCGCGCGCCCAGGCCCGGCGCTTTGGCCGCCAGCCCCTGCGCCACCGCGGCCTGCGCGTGGGAGGTGACGAGCATCCTGGCGCCGCTGTCGGCCACGATGTGCGCCGCGTCGTCCACATTGAGCCGCGTGCTGATACAGACGTAGATCAGCCCCGAGCGCTGCGCGCCCCAGCACAGCTCGAACAGGCGCGGATGGTTCTCCAGCAGGAAGGCCACGCGGTCGCCGGGCTGCAAGCCGTGATCGCGGAACAAGCGCGCCACCTGGTTGGAGCGCTCGTCAAGCTCGCGGTAGGTGACGACGGTGCCGCCCGCCATGATGATGGCCGGCTTGTCCGGGGTGCGCTGCGCGTGAACATGCGGGTGCATGACTGACCCTCCTGGAAGTGGGTGTGGCAGAACTGGCTGACTGGATGGATGCCGCGGAATCCGGCATGGAATACGACGACCCACATTGTCCGGACACGCGGCCGTCCCGGGCATCGTCCGAAGCGACGAACGCGCCTTGACGCGGTGCCGCAATCGATGCGCAGGCGCGCTTGCGCGCCGGGGACGATTCGTCGCATCGGACGATGCAGCGCCGCAGCCGCTTCGCATAATGGCAGGTGCCCTAAAGCAACCGCGCCGAGGACCCACAGTGGATTTCCAATTCAGCGAAGAACAATCAATGCTGCGCGACACGCTCGCGCGCTACCTGGCCGATCACTACGACTTCGAAACGCGCCAGGCGGCGCTCCGCTCGCCGGCCGGCTGGCGGCCCGCATGCTGGAAGGCGCTGGCGCAGGAACTGGGCCTGCTCGGCGCGGCGTTCCCGGAAYGCTTCGGCGGGCTGGGCGGCGGCGCCATCGAACACATGATCGTGATGGAGCAGTTTGGCCGCCACCTGGTGGTAGAGCCCTACCTGTCAACCGTAGTGCTTGGCGGCGGCGCCTTGCTGCATGGCAGCGAAACGCTGGCGGCCAACTGGCTGCCCGCCATCATCGGCGGCGAAGCCACGGTAGCCTGGGCGCACGGCGAACCGCGCAGCCGCTATTGCCTGCACGACGTCGCGACCAGCGCCACGCGTGGCGAAGGCGGCTGGCGCCTGAGCGGGCACAAGGCCGTGGCGGTGGCCGCGCCGTGGGCCACGCACCTGGTGGTCAGCGCGCGCACCGCCGGCCAGCGCCGCGACCGCGCCGGCATCAGCTTGTTCTGGATCGAACGCAACGCGCCGGGCGTGACGCTGCTGGAATACCCCACGGTGGACGGCTCGCGCGCCGCCGACATCCTGCTCGACAACGTCTTCGTGCCGGACAGCGCCCGGCTGGGCGCCGAGGGCGACGCGCTGGCGCTGATCGAGCGCCTGAGCGACGACGCCGCCGTGGCGCTGTGCGCCGAAGCCGGCGGCGCGATGAGCCGGATGCTCGCCGATACGGTCGACTACGCGCGCCAGCGCAAGCAGTTCGGCGTGCCGATCGCCACCTTCCAGGTGCTGCAGCACCGCATGGCCGACATGTATGTGCAGCTCGAACAAACCGTGGCGCTGACCCAGGTCGCCGCCATGCAGGCAGGCGCCGATCCCACACAGCGCGCGCTTGCCGCCAGCGCCGCCAAGGCGCAGGCCGGACAGGCCGGCAAGTTCGTGGGCCAGGCCGCGGTGCAGATCCACGGTGGCATGGGCGTGACCGAAGAGCTTGCCGTCGGGCATTACTTCAAGCGCGTCACCGCCATCGACCTGCAGTTTGGCTCGGCCGAACATCACCTGCGCCGCTACGCCGACCTGCTGTATCCGGCTGCCGCGTGAGCGCACGCATCCCTGCCCGCACCGACGAACATCCCGAGGCCCACCGATGAATCTCGATTTCTCCCCGCAAGAACTGCAGTTCCGCGACGAGGTCCGCGCCTGGATCACCGAGGCCTTCGACCCCGGCCTCAAGGCCCTGATGGCGCGCACCAAGAATGGCTACCTCGACAAGGAAGGCCAGGTGCGCTGGCAGAAGAAACTGTTCGAGCGCGGCTGGGCCGCGCCCAACTGGCCCGAGGAATACGGCGGCCCCGGCTGGACGCCGGCGCAGCGCTACCTGTTCCAGGCCGAGACCGCCGCCGCCGGCTGCCCGACCGTATCGCCGATGGGCCTGAAGATGGTGGCGCCGGTGATCATGAAATACGGCAGCCCCGAGCAGAAGGCGCGTTTCCTGCCGCCCATCCTGCGCTCCGACATCTGGTGGTGCCAGGGCTACTCCGAACCCAACTCCGGCTCCGACCTGGCCTCCCTGCAGATGCGCGCCGAGCGCGGGCGCGATCAGGACGGCGAGCACTATGTCCTCAACGGCTCCAAGATCTGGACCACGCACGCGCAATGGGCCGACTGGATGTTCTGCCTGGTACGCACCAGCCGCGACGCACGCCGCCAGGACGGCATCTCCTTCGTGCTGGTGGACATGCGCACGCCCGGCATCACCGTGGCGCCGCTGCCCACGCTGGACGGCCCGGTCGCGGGCCAGCAGGAAGTCAACCAGGTCTTCTTTGAAAACGTGCGCGTGCCGGTCGAAAACCGCATCGGCGAAGAAGGCCTCGGCTGGACCTACGCCAAGTACCTGCTCGAATTCGAACGCGGCGGCAGCTATGGTCCGATGCTGCGCCAGCAACTGACCAAGGTAGCGCGCATCGCGGCGAACGAACCCGGCGAAGATGGCGGCCGCCTGCTCGACGATCCCGGCTTCCGCCGCAAACTGGCCGAGCTGCATGTACGCGCCGCCGCGCTGGAAGCGAACGAGCTGCGGCTGTTCTCCAGCGTAGCGTCGGGCACCTCGATCGGCGCCGCCTCCAGCATGCTCAAGCTGGCAGGCACCGAAACCATCCAGGCCATCAGCGAACTGGCGGTGGAAGCCGCCGGACCTTACGCGCTGCCCTTCGTGCAGGACGGATGGGCGGAACAGCAGGGACGCCCCGCGGGGCCGCAGATAGGCCCCGACTACGCCGCACCGCTCGCGCCGCGCTACTTCAACTATCGCAAGGCATCGATCTACGCCGGCTCCAACGAAATCCAGCGCAACATCATCGCGAAGCTGGTGCTGGGGCTCTAAGGTTGAGAGCCTCGGCAGCAATCGCATGAACGGCGGACACGAGCCACCGGAAGCAAATCCGGTGGCCTCTCCAGCGCGACGACATAACGAGCGCCCGCCCTCTCCCCCGACCCCTCTCCCGCAGGCGGGAGAGGGGAGCGAACCGGCGGACCGATCGATATCACCACGCGAAAATTCGGTGTAGCCGTGCGGAGCGCCCCCAAGGGCGGGCCGCACCCCAGCGCGATGCGAAGCGAGCCGTGAAGGTGTACCAGGCCGTATGGGGCGCCTTGTTTGCCTACTTTCTTGGCAAGACAAGAAAGTAGGTCGCCCCCCGCAGGGGGGTGAAACCGCCTTTGACTTTAGGCTTTTAGGTTTTCAGGGCTTTTAAAGCTAACCCCCCCCCTCAATTAACCCTCCGCTCAAACCCCTCCCAATAAGGCTCCCTCAACTTCCTCCTCAACAACTTCCCCGACGGATTCCGCGGCAACGCATCCACAAACTCAATACTCTTGGGAATCTTGAACCCAGCCAACCGCTCCCGCGCCCAAGCCACAATGCCATCGCGGTCAGCAACCTGCCCCGCCTTTAGCACGACAATCGCCTTGACCGCCTCGCCCCACTTCTCGTCGGGCACCCCGATCACCGCCACGTCGGCCACCTGCGGGTGGCCATAGATGGCACTCTCCACCTCAGCCGGATAGACGTTCTCCCCCCCGCTGATGATCATGTCCTTGACCCGGTCGTGGATATAAACATAACCCTCGGCGTCGAGATAGCCCGCATCGCCGGTCCGCAACCACCCGTCCGCATCGATCGTCCGCGCAGTCTCATCAGGCTGCTTCCAGTACCCCGCCATATTCTGCGGCGACCGGATCATCAGTTCCCCGACTTCCCCGGGCGGCAACCGCCGGCCCTCCCAGTCCACCACCACTACCTCGACATCGGGCAAAGGCTTGCCCGCGGCCCGCATACGCGGCACATCCTCGGTCGTATGGTCCTCCGGTGGCAACGCCACCACCGTGCCGGTGGTTTCGGTCATCCCGTACTGTTGCGCGAAGCCGCACCCGAATACCTCGATGCCTTCACGCAGCAACGCCGCGGGAATCGGAGCAGCCCCGTACAGCAAGGTCTTCAGGCGGGAGTAATCGATGCTGCGCGCGCGCGGATCGCGCAATACGAACTGCATCGCGGCAGGCACCAGGAACAGCTTGCTGACACGCTCGCGCTCGAAGAAATCCAGCACCGCGGCAGGATCGAAATCGCGCGCGACCACGCCCTTGGCCCCCGCCAGCAAGCTGCGCAACCCCCAGCCGGACCCACCGATATGCGCGACCGGCATCGCCACCAGCGAGACATCGTCATCCGTCCAGCGCGACCAAGGGATATCCTCGCGCTCGCTCGCCTCGGTGCCGGCGGTGAGGTTGCGATGGGTCAGCATGGCGCCCTTGGGGCGGCCCGTGGTGCCGGAGGTGTAAAGCTGCAGCACCACGTCGTGCGCGGCAGGCTGGTGCGCCGGCGGCACGGGTGCATGCGCGTCGCGCCACGCGGCATAGGCGGGCCAGTCCGCCTGGCCGCCTTCCATGGCGATCACGCCGCGCACCAGCGGCAACGCCGGCAGCAGCTTGCGCACCAGTTCCACCGATTCCGGCCCGGCGAACAACAGCGCGGCATCGGAGTGGCCGACGATATAGCCGACCTCCGGGGGCGCCAGGCGCCAGCTTGCCGGCGCCATCACGGCGCCGATCTTGGCGGCGCCCAGCAGCAACTCGAAATAGTGATCGCAGTTCTTGCCGATATAGCCGATACGGTCCCCCGGCCCGATGCCCGCGGCCAGCAGCGCCTGGGCGACGCTGTCGGTGTGGCGGTCGAACTCGCGGTACGTCGTGAGCCTGCCCTCGAAGGCATAGGCCACGGCATCGGGCCGCCGCTGCGCGAAGTGACGCAACGCGTGCGGCAATGTCGTCAGGTAACTGAAATCCATCAGCGCCTCCTTCTCTCGGTCCTGCTGCATGCGCGCGTCCTTTTCCTTGGGGTGAGAGATCAGCGCGGCGCCATGCGGATGGCGCCGTCGAGCCTTACCGATTCGCCGTTGAAATAGCTGTTGCGGCACATCTCCAGCGCGAGCGAGGCAAACTCTTCCGGCGCGCCGAGCCGCTTCGGAAACGGCACCGAGGCGGCCAGCGCTGCCTTGACGTGCTCCTGCGCGCCTTGCAGCAGCGGCGTATTGAAGATGCCGGGCATGATGGTGTTGACGCGAATGCCTTCGCCGGACAGGTCGCGCGCAATGGGCAGGGTCATGCCGACCACGCCGGCCTTGGAGGCGGAGTACGCGGCCTGGCCCATCTGCCCGTCCTGCGCCGCCACCGAGGCGGTGTTGATGATGACGCCGCGATCGCCGTCGCGCGCGTCCAGTGTCAGCATGCCGGCGGCCGAACGCGCGAGGCAGCGGAAGGATCCGATCAGGTTGATCTGGATGATGCGCTCGAACGCATCCGAGGCAAAGAAGCGGATCTGGTCCGGCGCTTCCTTGGCCCGCGATGCGGTCTTGATGGCGTTGCCGGTGCCGGCGCAGTTGACCAGGATACGTTCCTGGCCCAGCGCCGCGCGTGCCTTGGCGAAGCCGGCTTCGACCTCGGCCTCCGAGGTCACGTTGACCTGGCAGAACACGCCGCCCAGTTCGCGTGCCACGGCTTCGCCCTTTTCCGCATTCATGTCGAACAGCGCGACGCGCACGCCGTGCGCCGCCAGCGCGCGCGCGGTGGCTTCGCCCAGGCCCGAGGCGCCACCCGTGATGACTGCCGTTACCGTTGCATCGAGTTCCATCTCTTCTCCACGTTTTCCCGTATCTGCTGAATCATTCCCGTCGGCGCGCGGCGATGCGCGGGCGGTGGAATGCCTGCGTCCGGCAGACCGCGAAGCGGCCCGGCCAGCGTGGTATGGAGATTCGGGGATGGCGGCGCGGCACGCATCGTCGGAAGCGACGAATGCATGAAAACACACCGGACGCCGCATGGCAGCGCCCATGCCGTCGCGCACGGGATGCTCCCGTGCGCAACGGCTTGCTGCGGCCTTGCGAATGGACGAACGGACGAATGGACGAGTTAATGAACTGACGAGCCGACGGACGCGCGTGTGCCCCGGAACCTAGCGCCTCGTCGCCAGGTGATACAGCAGCAACAGGATGACCGCGCCCACCACGGCACCGATAAAGCCGGCCGACTGTCCAGTCCGGTACCAGCCCAGCGCTTGCCCGAGGAACGTCGCGGCCAGCGAGCCGACAACGCCCAGGCCGGCGGTGAGGAAGAAGCCGCTCGGTCCGCGGCCCGGCGTTAGCATGCGCGCAACCAGCCCGGCGAGAAAGCCGATTAGAACGACCCAGATCAAGTGCATGTCATGCCCCCCGGCAGCGATGTTCGTTGCTCACTTGCATGCCTTGCCGTGATCCGCATGGAAGCCTTGCGCGGTAGCATCGGCTTCACTCATGTAGGCGCCGCTCTTGGTCTTGCCATAGTACTTCGTGCCGGGGCAGTGATAGACCTTGGAACTCTTGTTGACCCATACCTGACCGGGCCCGCCACCCGGTGCGGCGGCACCGGACGCGGCGGCAGCGGGCGCGGCCGGCTTGGCCATCGGTGCGGTGGTGGCGGGCGCGGCAGGCTTGGCCATCGGCGGGGCGGCCGCGGGAGCGGCCGGAGCCGCCGGCGCGGCCTGGGCACGCGCCAGGTGCGGGATCGAGACGAAGAGCGCGGCGGCCAGCAGCATGGGCAAGCCGACGCGCCGGCTGAACATGGCGGGCGAGACGGTGACGGCTTTCATAGCATTCATGACAGGCTCCTGCGGTAACAATGCCAATGGGACAAGGAAACGACAGGGCTGCAGACAGCCGCAACCCGACCGACACGCAATACCTCACTCAACGGCCCGCATCGCCACTGCGTTGACCGCGAGCCCGGCACCGCACGCGTGCCCCGGCTTTGGGAGGGATCGGCCACACGTACGATGTGCCTCTGAATGCCCATGACGGCAAAGCGCTGGCCGAACAGGGGTGCGGTATCCGCGATGCGCTACAGTGTCAGGCATTCCCCGGCTAGGACCGGCAGCCCTCTACGTGCATGCGATGACGCTCCTGAACAGGTCCCCGAAAACGCCAATGGCCACCACCCGCGCCAGTGGCGCCGCACTGGTTCCGCTGCTGCTTGGGCTGTGGCTCGCGCTGGCCGGCGCCTTGCTGGCGCGCCCGGCGCTCGCGGCGCCGCCCGGACTGGCCACGCTGGCGGCAGCCGTCAAGGCCGACGCCGCGCCGGCCTCGCACCCCGCCGCCAGCGAGCCGCTTGCCCAGTCGCTTGATCAGGTCATCACCACGTTGCAGAGCGACAAGGATCGCAAGGCCCTGGTGGAGCAGTTGCAGACGCTGCGCCAGGGTGTCGATGCGGCCAGCGCGGCGTCGGCGCCGCAGCCGGGCCTGCTCGGGGCGATTGCCGAGGCGGTGGACCACCTCGACGCGACACTGGGCAAGGACAAGGGGCCATGGCATTACTGGCGCTGGCGGATCGATTTCGCCGGCGAGGAGTGGCAGGCCGCGCTGACCGTCAACGGGACCCGCTCGCCGTGGCAATCGGCGCGGGAGTTCTGCACGGTGCTCTCGGCCTGGTTCCTGGCCGGATGGCTGCTGCTGGAGGTCGTCAGGCGGGTGCGCCACCGGCGCATCCGGCCGGCCGTGCGCCACGAGTTGCCGACAGTACCGTCCTGGATGGACGTCGGGCTGTACATGTTGCGCAGGGTGGCGCCGTGGGTCGCGGCCTTCGCCCTGGCGATGCTGCTCTCCAGCAGCATGTTCGAGCGCTCGCCCGCCAGCGTGGCCGGCATGGTGATCGCTTATTCGGTGGTGGCGGGAGCCGTGATGGGTGCGGTGTGCCAGGTCATCTTCGCGCTGTTCAGGTCCGCGCATCGCTCCCACGCGGTGCATGACCTGCTGCTGCACTCGCGCGGGCTGCTGTTCGCCACCGGCGTCCTGGCGGCACTGGGCGACGTCACCAACGACGCCCGGGTGATCGCCTCGCTCGGCACCAACCTCTCGGCGCTGATCTCCACCGTGGCCAATATCGCCGCGGCGCTGCTGATCGCCTGTTTCACGCTGCGCTTTCGCCGGCAGATCGGCCAGATCATCGGCAACCGGCCGCTCGCCTTCCGCCAGGAACATCCCGCCATCATGGATCTGTTGCGCCTGGTGGGCTCGACCTGGCACCTGCCGGTGCTGGCGGTGGTGGTGGCCTCGGTGGCCGGCACAGTGCTGGCCACCGGCCACGCCGACATCTTCCTGCGGCGCACGGTGGGCTCGGTAGCGTTGTTCGTCGCCGCGCTGCTGCTGACGCTCATCACCGGCCGCTCGCCCAAGGCCGCGCACCGCGCGCCACGCTTTCGCGACCGCCAGCGCTCGGCCTACCTGGCGCGTTTCGGGCGCTTCGCCGTGGCGCTGGTACGGGTGGTGATCTGGTTCGCCTACTTCGAACTGGCCAGCCGCATCTGGGGCATATCGCTGCTCTCGCTGATCGAGTCGACGCCGGTCGGCAAGCGCATCGGCGAGGCGGTGTTCAGCGTGACCAGCACGGTGCTGATGTCCTGGCTGCTGTGGCTGCTGATCGATACGGCCATCACGCAAACGCTGACGCCTGCCTATGGCCGCGGGCAGGCGCCCAGCCTGCGGGCCAAGACCATCCTGCCGCTGGTGCGCAATGCCTTGTTCGTGGCGCTGCTGGTCATCACGCTGATCGTGGTGCTGGCCAACCTCGGCGTCAATGTGACACCGCTGCTGGCCGGCGCCGGCGTGGTCGGCCTGGCGATCGGCTTCGGCGCGCAGAGCCTGGTGCAGGATCTGATCACCGGATTGTTTATCGTGGTGGAAGACTCCATCGCGATCGGCGATTCGGTGGAACTGCCCGACCATGCCGGCACGGTGGAGGCCATGACCATCCGCACCGTGAAGCTGCGCGACGGCAAGGGCGCGCTTCACGTGCTGCCGTACAGCCAGATCAAGGCCATCAAGAACATGTCGCGCGGCTATGCCTATGCCGTGTTCAACATCGGCGTGGCCTATGGCAGCGATCTCGATCGCGCCATCGAACTGATCCGCGAGACCGGCAACGAAGTAGCACGCGATTTCCGTTACGCCCGCAACCTGCTGTCCGGCCTCGATATCCTTGGCCTCGATCGCTTCGACCCCGGCGGGTCGGTGGTGCTGGCCCAGTTCAAGACCCGGCCGCTGACCCAGGCGGAAATCACGCGCGCCTTCAACCTCCGGCTCAAACGCAAGTTTGACCAGCACGGCATCAGCATGGCCACCCAACGGGTGACGGTGCAGGTCGAAGGCGGAACACTCGCCGCTGGCCAGGCAGTTCAGGCCGATGACCTGGCAGCTGGTGCCGCCGCCGCCCGCACGCCAGGCGCGCCCGCCGCCGGCTGAGCCTGCGACGGGATGCACAAGACGCACGCAGAAACGGGTACGCCTTGCCGGCCCGTGTGCCGGGCGGCGGTATTTCAGCGCTGAAATATTTTGAAATAATCGGCAAAACAACAGCTTATACAACACTGCCGTTTGCGAAGTTATGCTCGGATACGCATAATGCCGCCAGCGGTAACGCAGAGAAACGGCGCCCTGTAAAACGGGCGACCCGATCCTGTCCGGTGGCGCACGCCACATCGGAGCCGGCCATCGCGAGCCAGCCGTACCAGCTGGCCAGGAAAAAGCGCAAAGCGGAATCGGGCGAAAGCCACCGGGGAGAAAAACAATATGGGCTACCATCCATCGGCGGACGAAGACTTCCATCGTCTGATCGATTCGATCTATGAGTCGGCGCTTGATGTCACCGCCATGCCTGCCGCGCTCGGCCTCTTCTCCAGCTACACCGACACCGACAGCCCGCATTACCTGGTATGGGACAAGTTGTCCGGGCAGGCACGCCTCGGCGTCACCCCGCACGGCTGCTTCTCGGCGCAAGGCACGCATGTCCCGGAGGGCCTGCACGCGCTGGCGAACCTGCCGGCGCGCACGCTCGCCGTCGCCCACGCGGGCGAAGGCGAGGACGAAGCACCCTGGCGAGCGCCGGCGCATGGCGCCGACCTGGAGCAAGGCATCCGCCTGCTCGATACCGCCGAGGTCTGCGTGCTGATGGGCGGCACCGGCCGCGACGGCCGGCAGGGCGCCGGTTTCGGTGGCACGGACGCCTCGGCCTGCCGCAGCCGGCGTCTGGCGCGCGTGCTGCCGCACTGGGCACGCGCCGCGCGCATGCAGCAGCGCAACTTCGAACTGAGCGGCCTGGCCGCCCTTGGCCTGGCCGGGCTCGATTCGCTCGACTTCGGCGTGATGGTGCTGCAGGCCGACATGCGTGTGCGCTACGCCAATATCTGGGCCGAAGCGCTGGTGCAGGCCGACAGCCAGCTGGCGCTGGAAAGCGGCGTGCTCACCGCCCACGATCCCAACCTGCACGTCACGCTGCACAAGCTGCTGGAGCGCGCCATGCATCCCCGCAGTGGCGAGGCGGCGGCCGGCTCGTGGATGCATATCACTTCGGGCGGCCAGCCCGTGCCCATCATCGTGCTGCCGCTGGTGGCGCGCCAGCCGGTGGAAGGCCCGTGGCAACTGCCGTTCGCCATGGTGCTGATGGGCAATTCGGAATCGCGCTCGGTGCTCGACACCTCGGTGCTGACCTCGCTGTTCGGCCTGTCGCGCAAGGAAAGCATCGTCGCCATCCGCCTTGCGGCCGGCGAAACCCTCAACGAAATCGCCGAACGCGAGTTTGTTTCTCCGCATACGGTACGCGTGCATATCCGCGACATCCTGCGCAAGACCGGCACCCACCGCCAAAGCGAACTGGTGCGCCTGCTACACCTGCTGCCGGGCGTGGCGCTGGAACGCGCCGGCACGCCGCGTGGCGGCCGGGTGTCCATCTGATCCAGGCCACGAGCCCGGCCTAGCCGGCCGCGGCGCGGGCTACCTCCAGCAGGCGCTGCACCTGGCGATCGTCGCTGTCGGTGGGCGTGGCCAGCGCAATGCCGATGCGCGCGGCCGGCCGCGGACTGGTCAGCCGCAGGAAACGCACGCGTCGGTTGGTATAGCGCGCCGCCACGCTGGGCACCAGCGCCACCCCCAGGCCGCTCTCCACCAGGCTGACGATGGTCTGCACCTGCACCGCCTCTTGCGTCACACGCGGCACGAAGCCCGCTTGCTGGCAAAGCATCATGGCCACCGCCTGGAGGTTTGGCACATCCGCGATCGGATGCATGATGAAGGGCTCGCCAGCGAGTGCCTTGAGCGCGATCGCATCGCTCGCGGCAAAGCGGCTGTCGGCCGGCACCGCGGCCACGAATTCGTCGGTCTCCAGCGGCATGAGCGTATAGCCGCCACTGCTCAGGATGGGAAAGCGCACCAGCCCGGCATCGAGCTGATGGCGCTCCAGCCGGTCCAGGATCGCCGCCGAGGTGGATTCATGCAGGATCAGCTCGATGCCAGGGTGGGCCGCGCGGAACGCCGGGATCAGCCTGGGCAGCAAGGCATAGGTAGCCGATCCGACAAAGCCCACGCGCAACGCGCCGCGTTCGCCATGCGCCGCGGCCAGCGCCGCCGCACGCGCCTGGGCCACGTGGAACAGCGCGCGCCGGGCATCGTGCAGCGCGGCCTCGCCGGCCTGGGTCAGCCGCACCCCGCGCGAAGTGCGCACGAACAGCGGCGTGCCGAGCGAATCCTCCAGCTTGCGGATCGAAATGGATAGTGGCGGCTGCGCCATGTGCAGGCGCTCGGCCGCGCGATGGAAGTTCCCGGTCTCGGCCAGGGCAACGAACTGCTGAATTTGACGAAGGTCCACGTTGATATCCGCTGAATATCGGATCCTAAAAATCTAATATTAGACGCAAACCATTGCCCTGTTCTACCCTGTGACCATCGGCATTCGCACGGCCACACCCGGCCGCAAGCGGCAACCGGCACAAGAACAGACAGGAGACCCCAGGCATGTTGCCCCTCTCAGGCATCCGCGTGATCGACCTATCCACGGTCGTGATGGGCCCGTACGCCAGCCAGTGGCTGGCCGACCTCGGCGCCGAAGTGATCAAGGTGGAACCCCCCGAAGGCGATTCCACGCGGCGCACCGGCCCCGCCGCCGAAGACGGCATGTCGGCCATCTTCCTGGGCGTGAACCGCAGCAAGAAGAGCGTGGCGCTCAATCTCAAGCTGCCCGCGGCCCAGGCCGCGCTGGAGCGCCTGCTGGCGAGCGCCGATGTGTTCGTGCACAGCATGCGCCCGCAGAAGCTGGGCGGTCTGGGGCTGGAACCCGCCGCCGTGATGGCGCGCCATCCGCGCCTGGTCTACGTCAGCTTGCTGGGCTTTGCCGAGGAGGGTCCCTATGGCGGCCGCCCGGCCTACGACGACATCATCCAGGGCTTGTCCGGCAACGCCGCGCTGATGGCGGCGCAAACCGGCACTGTGCGCTATTTCCCCACCATCGCGGCCGACAAGACCAGTGGCCTGGTGGCGGCGCTGTCGATCTCGGCCGCCCTTGCCGGGCGCGAGCGCCAGGGCGGCAAGGGCACGCTGGTGGAAGTGCCGATGTTCGAGTCGATGGTGGCCTTCAACCTGGTCGAACATCTGTACGGCCAGCATTTCGAACCGCCGCGCGGGCCTGCCGGCTATCCGCGCGTGCTGGCGCCACTGCGCCGGCCGTACCAGACCGCCGACGGCCACGTCTGCATGATGCCGTACACCGATGCGCACTGGCGTGACTTCTTTACCGCCGCGGGCCGTCCCGACCTGGCGGCCGACGCGCGTTTCACCGGCATCGCCGCGCGCACGCAGCATATCGAAACGCTGTACGAACTGACCGGCGAAATCGTGCGCGCGCGCACCACCGACGCCTGGCTGGCGCTGTGCGAAACGCTGCAGATCCCGGTCGCGCGCGTCAACCAGCTCGCCGAACTGGTGGACGACCCGCACCTGCGCGCCACCGGCTTCTTCGACATGCTGGACGACCCGGCCATGGGCACGCTGCGCTTTCCCGGCGCACCGGTGCGGTTCGACGGTGAACGCGCGGCGCCGGCACTGCCGCCGCGCCTGGGGGAGCACACCCGCGGACTGCTCGGCGAGGCGGGCCTGACCACCCAGCAGATCGACGAGCTGGGACGGGACGGCGCAGCCTATTGCGCGCCCCCGGCCGCCGACGCCTAACCCCTGCCCCATTCCCGCTCCTAACATAAAGGAAGCCGGCCGCCGATGGCGGCCCTCACCAGGAGACGCCGTGCCCCATACCCAACTTCCCCGCCTCGGCCAGGGCTTTTATTGGCAGGACATCAAGGAAGGCCAGGCCTTCCAGACCTTTCGCCGCACCGTGACCGAGACCGACCTGGTCAACTTCATCTCGGTCACCGGCATGCTGGAGGCCATCTTTATCGAAGCGGGCTACGACGGCGGCGCCATTCATGGCCGGCCCGTGCCCGCCGCGCTGACCTACGCGATGATCGAGGGCTTCATCCTGCAGACCATGATCCAGGGCACCGGGCTGGCCATGCTGGAGCTGACCCAGAAAATCCTGGCCCCGGTGGTGGTAGGCGACACGATCTGGGCCACCGTCACCGTGACGGGCATCCGCCCGACCTCGCGCAACGGCCGCGCCGTGGTGGACTCGGACATCGAGGTCTTTAACCAGCGCCATGAACGCGTCATGACCTATTCCGCCCGGCGCCTGCTGGCCGGCCGCTAGCCCGTTGGCCCAGTTAGCCCGCGGCGCGAGCCGCCAACACCGGAGGAGACTGCATGCCAGGACAAGGCAAGAAGAAAAACGACAAGACGGATAAAGGGACCAGCGCGGCGATTCGCCGCCGCAGCCGCAGGCTCGCCCTGCTGGCCCCAGCGATCCTGGTGCTCGGCGCATTCGCAACCCCTGCCCGCGCCGCCGGCTATCCCGCCCACCCCGTCAAGCTGGTGGTGCCGTTTCCGCCGGGCGGGCCCACCGACCTGGTGTCGCGCGTCATCGCCAGGAAGATGTCGGAGGAACTGGGCCAGCAGGTGATCGTGGACAACCGGCCCGGCGCCAATGGCAATATCGCCGCGGAGCTGGTCGCCAAATCGCCGGCGGATGGCTACACGGTGCTCTACAACACCTCGTCGATCGCGCTAAGCCCGGCGTTGTACAAGCATCTGTCCTACGACGTGCGGCGCGACTTCGCCCCGGTGGCGATGACGGCGATGGTGCCGCTGGTGCTGGAGGTCAACGCCCAGGTACCGGCCACCAACCTGGCCGAGTTCATCCAGTACCTGAAAGCCAACCCCGGCAAGCTGACCTACGGCTCGGCCGGCAACGGCAACGTGACCCACCTCGCGGCTTTCCTGTTCCTGCAGGCCAACGGCCTGTCGGCGGTGCACGCGCCCTACAAGGGCAGCGCGCCGGCGCTGACCGACCTGGCCGGCGGCCAGGTGCAGTTCATGACCGACACCATCAACTCCTCGCTGCCGTTTATCCGCGACAAGCGCATGAAGGCGCTCGCGGTGACCAGCATCACGCGCAGCGCGCAACTGCCCGATGTGCCGACCGTGGCCGAGACCGTGATGCCTGGCTTTGAGGTGGGCGCCTGGCAAGGCATGCTGGTGCCGGCCAGGACGCCGCCCGAGATCGTGCAAAAACTCAACGCCGCCACGCTCAAGGCGCTGGCCGCGCCGGACGTGCGCGCCAGCCTGGCCGCGCAGGGCGCCGAGCCGCGCGGCAACAGCCCCGAAGCCTACGGGAAGTACCTGGCGCAGGAAATCACGCGCTGGCAAAAGGTGGTGAAGGACTCCGGCGTGACGCTGGAATGATCCGCCCCTTCCCCATCGCGCGCACCGCCTGTCACGGAGAACCGTCTTGACTTCCCTGCTGAGTACCTTCCAACTCACCGCCCTGCCACCGGCGGCTGCCGCCTTCCGGCGCGAGGTGAAAGCCTTCCTCGCCGAACATCTGCCCGAACTGCCGCCCGAGAAGCGCGCGCGCTCCTGGATGGGCTTCAACGCCGGTTTCAGCCGCGCGCTCGCGGGCCGCGGCTGGGTGGGCATCACCTTGCCCGCGCAATACGGCGGCGCCGGACTCGATCCGTTCTCGCGCTTCGTGCTGGTGGAGGAACTGCTGGCCTGCGGCGCCCCGGTTTCGGCCCACTGGATTGCCGACCGCCAAAGCGGGCCGCTGATCCTGCGCTACGGCAGCGACGAGCAGAAAGCCTTCTACCTGCCCCGCATCTGCAAGGGCGAGGCCTTCTTCTGCATCGGCATGAGCGAGCCCAACTCCGGCTCCGACCTCGCCAGCGTGGCCACCCGCGCCGTGCCCGAGCCGGACGGCGGCTGGCGCCTGAACGGCCGCAAGATCTGGACGACCAATGCCGACCGCTGCCACTACATGCTGGCGCTGGTGCGCACCTCCGGCAATGCCGAGGACCGCCAGCGCGGTTTGTCGCAGGTCATCGTCGACCTGTCCGCGCCAGGCGTCACGGTGCGCCCGATTCATGACCTGGCGGGCGATGCGCACTTCTCCGAAGTCAGCTTCGAGGACGTGATGCTGCCCGCGCAGGCACTGGTCGGCCGCGAAGGCAGCGGCTGGGAACAGGTCAACGCGGAGCTGGCCTTCGAGCGCAGCGGGCCGGAACGGCTGTATTCCAGCGTGGTGCTGCTCGATACCTGGATCGCGGCGCTGCGGCGCGTGCCGGAGGCGCGGCGCGACACCGTCACCATCGGCCGGCTGGCGGCCAGGCTGGCGGTGCTGCGCGCCATGTCGCTGGCGGTCACGGCCCGGCTCGCCGCTGGCGAAAGCCCGGTGGTGGAAGCCGCGCTGGTCAAGGACCTTGGCACGGAGTTCGAACAGTCCATCCCCGCGCTGGCCGAAGCCGCGCTGGGCGCCGACCCGCAACTCGCCGCCGATCCCGGCCTGTACCGCACCCTGGCCTATGTCAGCCAGGTCGCACCATCCTATTCGCTGCGCGGTGGCACGCGCGAGATCCTGCGCGGCATGATCGCCCGGGGCCTTGGCCTGCGCTGAACCGGAGTTCCAACATGCATAACGCTTACTCGGACGCGCTCGATACCGTGCTGCGCGACTGCTGCACGCCCGCCGCAGTCCGCGCCGTGGAACGCGGCGAAGATCACCAGCCGCTATGGCAGGCGCTGCAAGACAGCGGCTTTGCCGACTGCCTGCTGCCGGAGGACGCCGGCGGCGCCGGCCTGCCGCTGGACGACCTGGCGCCGGTGTTGTTTACGCTGGGCCGTCATGCGGTGCCCTTGCCGCTGGGCCAGACGCTGTTCGCCCGCGCGCTGCTGCATGCCGCCGGGCTGGCGGTGCCGCCCGAGCCCATCGCGCTCGCGAGCTTCGACAGCGGCGCGGATACCGCGCTGGTACCCGGGGGCGCGCAGGCGGCGTGGTTCCTGGTGCAGGAAGACACGCACTGCGTGCTGCTGCCGCGCGCCCAGGCACAGGCCAGCGCGACCGGCGTCCATGCGGACCTCGCCGTGAGCCTGCCGCGCCCCCCGCGCGATGGCTTGCCCGCCTTCACGCTGCCGGCCGGTGCCCTGCGCCAGACCGGCGCCTGCCTGCATGCCGCGCAACTGGCTGGCGCGATGTCGCATGTATTCGAGATGACGCTGCAATATGCCAACGACCGCCAGCAGTTCGGCCGCGCCATTGGCAAGTTCCAGGCCATCCAGCACCAGATCAGCATCATGGCCGAGCACGTCACCGCCGCGCGCATGGCCGCGCAGATCGCCTGCGCCGCCGGTGGCTGGCGGCCGGACCCGCTGCGCGCGGCCATCGGCAAGCTCAACGCCAGCGAGGCCGTCACGCCGGTGGCTGCCATCGCGCACGCCGTGCAYGGCGCCATCGGCATCACCGAKGAATACGACCTGCAACTCTATACGCGCCGCCTGCATGCCTGGCGGCTGGCAGACGGGTCGGAAACGTACTGGGCGCGGGTGGTGGGTGAACTGGTGTGCGGCCAGGCCGGGCCAGGGGTGGTGGATACGGTGCGTGGCTGGAGTACCGACGCGGCCTGAACCGCAGAGCCGGCCAGGCCGGCCTAGCCGGCTTCCGGCTCGCGCTGCAGCAGGCCCCAGCACTGGCGAACGAGTTCGTCCTCCAGCGCAGGGCTGCCGAGCAGGGGCGAGCGCTCCAGCGAGGCCGCCCGCACCACGCCGAACAAGGCGCGGGTCAGCGCAAACATCTGGGCCGGGGCAGGCACCCGCAGCGCGCCCATGCCGAGCGCCTGCAGTTGCGCGCCAATCCGTTCGCTGGCCATGCGCAGCGCCGCCACGGCGTCTTCGTCGCGGTCGTGGCGCCAGGCCAGGCGGGCCAGCGCGCGGGTGTGGTCATCGTACCCGCCGAAACTGAGCACATAAGCCTGTACATAGGCGCGCAGCGCGGCGCGGGCGGCTTCCTTCCCGGACATGCCCGCCGTGGCCGGCACCGCCGCCATGCGCTCGGCCAGCATCGTTTCCAGCGCGATCATGGCGGCGTCGCGCTGTTGCTCGATCAAGGCCCGGAGGATGGCCGCGCGGTCGGCGAAGTACTGGTAGAGCGAGCCGACCGATACGCCCGCCAGGGCGGCGATCTGCTCGGTGGTAGGTTCGGGCTGGCCACGCATCTCGTGTTCCGCGAACAATTTCGCCGCGGCCTGCAAGATGGCTTGCACGGTATGTTGCGCGCGCTGCTGCGAGGGCTGGCGGCGCTTGGGCGGTTCGGTGGCGGCGGGCATGATGGAATCTGAGCGGAAAGCGAATTGGCCGGCATGCGGTAAGCCGCTAGATTGTCGCACGCTGCCCGTCACGCACGGGCCATCGAGACAGGTCCCAGATCATGCATGCCGCTTCCTCGCCGTCACCCGTTCCACCAACATCGACAGAGCCGGCTTACGCCCCCGGCGTGCACCGCGCGCCTACCGCGATCGTAGCCGGCGCCGGCATTGCCGGCCTGTGCGCGGCGGATGCACTCGCGCGTGCCGGCGTGCAGGTGCGCGTGTTCGAAGCCGCCCAGGAGGCTGGCGGCCGCATGCGCACTGAAACCTTCGGACGGCATGTGATCGAATGCGGCGCGCAGTTCCTGTCCACTGGCTATACGGTGCTAGCGGCACTGGCGCGGCAGCTAGGCCTGGCTGGCGGYCTGCGCGCAGCCAGCCAGGTCAACGCGGTGATACGGCAAGGCCGCCCGTGCCGCGTGCGCGCGCAGAGCATGCTGGACCCGCTGCGCAGCGGCCTGCTGGGACTGCCAGCCTGGCTGCGCCTGGGGCTGGCGCTGGGCCGTGAAGGCCGCGCACTGCGCACGCTGCCGCTCAACGACCTGGGCCAATGGGCTCGCTACGACGAGGAATCCGCCAGCGAGTGGCTTGACCGCCGTGGCTGCGGCGAAGCGCTCGCCTACGTCACGGAGCCGTTGCTGCAAGGCTTCTATTTCCTCACGCCGGAAACATCGTCCGCGGCGCTGATGCTGCTGGCCAGCGGCTTCGGCGCGCGCCGCTGCAGCACCACCTCGCTGGCCGGCGGCATGCAGAGCCTGCCGCGCGCGCTGGCGGGCCCGCTACGTGTGGAAACAGGACGGCGTGTCGATGCCATCCGCCAGCAAGACACCGGCGTGGTAGTGAGCGGTGCGGGCTTCGAAGCCCGCGCCGACTTTGTCGTGTGCGCGTTACCGGCACCATTCGCCCGGCAAGCCTGGCCGGGCGCGGACGCGCTGGAGCGCCGCCTGCTCGCCACCGGCTACAGCCGCACCATCAACCTGTCGCTGCTCGCGCGGCCTGATTTCCGTGTGCCGCGGGCCCTGGCGGGCACCTATGGCGTGCTGGTGCCGCGTGCCGAGCGCCGCCATGTGGCCGCACTGGCACTGGATGCGGGAAAGCACCACCTTGGCGACCCCGCCAACGGACACGGACAGGTGATCCAGGTCATGCTGGAAGACCGCCCCGCCGCCGACCGGCTGGGCGCAAGCGATGCGCAAATCCTCGCCGACGTGCTGCCCGAGGTCGAGCGCCACCTGCCGGGGATTTCACGTCAGATAGAGGACTGCCTGGTCACGCGCTGGGCGCAGGCGATGCCCGCCGTGCCGGTCGGCCGCGCCGCCGATGTGCGGGCGTACCGCAGCCGTCCGCCTGCACCACGGCAACGGGTCTTCCTGGCGGGGGACTATATGAACGCGCCCTTCACGGAGGCTGCCGCGGCGACCGGGCACTGGGCCGCGGAGGCCATCATGCGGACGCTTCAGGCGGCGGCACGGGCCGGCGCGCGGCCGGCGTGACGCCGCGCGCGGACAACCGACAGCAGCCGCCCGCGCGGTAACGAAGCGATCAAGCGGCCTTGCGATGCCGGCGTTCCGGCTTGCATTCGTACTTGGATTCGCGGCGGCCGTCTTCGTAGGCCACCTCCAGCCGCACCGTGAAACCCCACAGCCGCGTGACGTGGCGGATCACCTCATCGAAGTTCTGCGCCAGCGGACGGCGGTCGTTCTGCAGGTGGCGCAGCGTCAGCGAGCGGTCGCCGCCCACATCCACGTTGGTGATCTGGATATTGGGCTCCATGTTCGACAAGTCGTACTGGTTGGCCAGCAACTGCCGGATATTCCGGTAGCCCTCGTCGTCATGGATGGCGGTCACGCGCAGCTTGCCTTCGCGGTCGTCGTCGAGCACGGAGAACAGCTTGAGCTCACGGATCACGCGCGGCGACAGGAACTGCAGCAGGAAGCTCTCGTCCTTGAAGTTGCGCATGGCGAAATCGAGCGTCTTGCGCCAGTCGCTGCCGGCGAATTCCGGAGCCCAGCGATAGTCTTCCTCGGTCGGGTTCTCGCACATGCGGCGCAGGTCCTGGAACATCAGGAAACCCACGGTGTRCGGGTTGAGGCCGCTGTAGTACGGGCTGTTGTACGGCGGCTGGTAAATCACGTTGGTGTGCGCCTGCAGCAATTCCATCATGAAGGCGTCGTTGACCAGGCCTTCTTCATATAGCTGGTGCAGGATGGTGTAGTGCCAGAACGTGGCCCAGCCTTCGTTCATGACCTTGGTCTGGCGCTGCGGATAGAAGTACTGCGCGATCTTGCGCACGATGCGCACGATCTCGCGCTGCCAGGGCGCGAGCTTGGGCGCATTCTTCTCGATGAAGTAGAGCAGGTTTTCCTGCGGCTCCGGCGGGAAGGGCACATCGCGCTCCAGCCCTTCATCGTCTTCGAGCGCGTGCGCGCGGTGCTTGGGCAGGGTGCGCCACAGGTCGTTGACCTGCGTCTGCAGGTAATTCTCCCGCTCGGTCTGGCGCGCCTGCTCCTCGGCAATGGATAGCTTCTTGGGGCGCTTGTAGCGATCCACGCCGTAGTTCTGCAGCGCGTGGCAGGAATCCAGCAACTGTTCCACTTCCTGCTCGCCGTAACGCTGCTCGCATTCGGCTACATAGTTCTTGGCGAACAGCAGGTAGTCGATGATGGCGTCCGCATTGGTCCAGGTGCGGAACAGGTAGTTGCCCTTGAAGAAGGAGTTGTGGCCATAGCAGGCGTGCGCGATTGTCAGCGCCTGCATTGGCATGGTGTTCTCCTCCATCAGGTAGGCAATGCAGGGATTCGAGTTGATCACGATCTCGTAGGCCAGCCCCATATGCCCGCGCTGGTAGCTGCGCTCCGACGCCAGGAAATGCTTGCCATACGACCAGTGGTTGTAGCCGACGGGCAGCCCGGACGACGCGTACGCGTCGAGCATCTGCTCGGCGGTAATGATCTCGACCTGATTGGGATAGGTGTCCAGGCCGAAATCGCCGGCAATGCGGGCGATTTCGCGGTCATAGCGCTGGATCAGCTCGAAGGTCCACTCCGAGCCGGTGGAGAGATATGCCATTTACGACCCCCGTTGCGGGTGAAGCCCATGCCCGCGTGTCAGTCTCAAAACGACCTTGGGTTGTTCCCCTCTCCCGCGAGCGGGAGAGGGGCCGGGGAAGAGGGCGGGTGCATCGACGAAGCGTCCGCGCCTGAAAACCATCCCTCTCCCCTACCTCTCCCCAGAGGGGAGAGGGGGAAAACCTGCCTCAGCGGCTCRACGGCCAGGCCGCTTTCTTCTGGAACAGGTCATGCAGCACGGGATAGATCTCGTCCGGCCCGATGATGCGCTGCATGGCGAAGTTCTCGTAGCGCTCCTTCACCGCCAGATACTCTTCCCAGAGATTCTGCGGTTCCTCCGAAGCCACCTCCACATAGGCGTAATACTGCACCAGCGGCAGGATGGACTCGCGCAGCAAGCGCCCGCACAACTCCGAATCGCCCGCCCAGTTGTCGCCGTCCGACGCCTGGGCGCAGTAGATATTCCACTGGCTGGCGGGGTAGCGGTCGTGGATCACCTCGACCATCAGCTTGAGCGCGCTGGATACAACCGTACCACCGGATTCGCGCGAATGGAAGAAATCCTCCTCGTTGACTTCCTTCGCCACCGTGTGATGGCGAATGAACACCACGTCGATGCGATCGTAGTTGCGCTTSAGGAAYAGRTACAGMAGCATGAAGAAGCGCTTGGCSAGRTCCTTGCGGCTCTCGTCCATSGARCCSGASACGTCCATCAGGCAGAACATCACCGCCTGCGCCTGCGGCCGCTTCTTCAGCACGCGGTTGTTGTACCGCAGGTCGAGCTTCTCGATAAAGGGCACGCGTTCCACGCAGGAGCGCAGGTGGCGCATCTCCTTCATCAGTTCCAGCGCGCGTGCCGAATAAGGGCCGTCCTGCTCCAGCACCTCGCCATATTCCTGCTCCAGCAGCACGAGTTTTTTCTGGTAGGGGCTCGACAAGGCGATGCGCCGCCCGAGCGAGCTTCGCATCGTGCGCAGGATGGACAGATTGGAAGGGGTACCGTCGATGGAGAAGCCAGCCCTGACCTTGCGGACCTCGGCGATCTTGGCGAGGTGGCGCTTGGCCATGTCCGGCAGCGCCATGTCCTCGAAAAAGAAGTTGAGGAAATCCTCGCGCGACAGGGTGAAGACGAAATCATCCTCGCCTTCGCCCGAATCGCTCGCCTTGGAGCCGCCTCCACCGCCGCCTTGCTGCTGGCGGTCGAAGCTATCCCCCCGGACAAATTTCTTGTTGCCCGGATGGATCCACTCCCGCCGGCCGCCCTGGCCGTGGTGGAAGGCAGGTTCGGAGATGTCCTTGACCGGAATGGACACCTGCCCGCTTTGCTCGATGTCCATGATCTTCCGGCCGGACACCGCCTTCGCTACCGCCTGGCGTATCTGCTCGCGGTAGCGTTTGATGAAGCGTTGCTGGTTGACGGCACTCTTGTTGCCGCCGTTCTCGCGCCGATCGATGACCGTGGCCATATGCTTGCCCTCTTGGAGAGGCCTCGTCCAGGCGCCGTTACGATGATTTTCTTACGCGCAAATACCACTCCACAAGTAAGCGGACCTGCTTCGCCGTGTAGCCTTTCTCAACCATGCGGTTGACGAAATTCGCGTGCTTGTCCTGGTCCTCGCGAGAGGACTTGGCGTTGAACGAGATCACGGGCAGCAAGTCTTCGGTGGTGGAGAACATGCGCTTCTCGATCACCATGCGCAACTTCTCGTAGCTGGTCCACGCGGGGTTCTTGCCCGCGTTGTTGGCCCGCGCCCGCAGCACGAAGTTGACGATCTCGTTGCGGAAGTCCTTGGGGTTGGATATCCCCGCGGGTTTTTCCACTTTCTCCAGCTCGTCGTTCAGCGCATTGCGGTCGAGAATCTCGCCGGTGTTCGGGTCGCGATATTCCTGGTCCTGGATCCACAGGTCGGCAAACACCACGTAGCGGTCGAAGATGTTCTGGCCGTATTCGGAGTACGACTCCAGGTAAGCAGTCTGGATCTCCTTGCCGATGAAATCCACGAACGGCGCGGTCAGATACTCCTTGATGTAAGACCGCAGCTTGGCCTCCTGTTCCGGCGGGAACTGCTCGCGCTCGATCTGTTGCTCGAGCACATAGAGCAGGTGCACCGGATTGGCGGCCACCTCGGTGTTGTCGAAATTGAAGACCTTGGACAAGACCTTGAAGGCAAAGCGCGTGGACAAGCCGTTCATGCCTTCGTCGATGCCGGCGTAGTCGCGGTACTCCTGGTACGACTTGGCCTTTGGGTCGACGTCCTTCAGGCTCTCGCCGTCATAGACGCGCATCTTGGAGAAGATGTTCGAATTCTCCGGCTCCTTGATGCGGGTGAGCACGGCGAACTGTCCCATCATCTTCAAGGTGTTGGGCGCGCAGGGCGCGGCCGACAGCGAACTGCTGCGCAGCAGCTTGTCATAGATCTTCACCTCGTCCGACACGCGCAGGCAGTACGGCACCTTGACGATGTAGATCCGGTCGAGGAAAGCCTCGTTGTTCTTGTCCGCCTTGAAGGTCGTCCACTCGGCCTCGTTCGAGTGCGCCAGGATGACGCCGTCGAAGGGGATCGCGCCGAAGCCTTCGGTACCCTTGTAGTTTCCTTCCTGGGTGGCGGTCAGCAACGGGTGCAGGACCTTGATAGGCGCCTTGAACATTTCGAYGAACTCGAGCAACCCGCGGTTGGCCAGGCAGAGGCCTCCGGAGTACGAGTAAGCATCTGGATCGTCCTGCGGGAAATCTTCCAGCTTGCGGATATCGACCTTACCGACCAGCGAGGAGATGTCCTGGTTGTTTTCATCGCCGGGCTCCGTCTTCGAGATCGCGATCTGCGAGAGCACCGAGGGACGCAGCTTGACCACACGGAAGCGCGTGATGTCACCGTTGAACTCGTGCAGGCGCTTGACGGCCCATGGCGAGGCGATGGTGTTGAGATAACGCACCGGGATGCCATAGTCCTCTTCCAGAATCTTGCCGTCCTCCTCGGGCGAGAACAGCCCGAGCGGCGATTCATGGATCGGCGAGCCCTTCAATGCGTAGATGGGAACCTGCTCCATCAGCGCCTTGAGTTTTTCCGCCAGCGAGGACTTGCCACCGCCCGGAGGCCCGAGCAGGTAGAGGATCTGCTTGCGTTCCTCGAGACCCTGGGCGGCATGCTTGAAGAACGCGACGATCTGCTCGATCGTGTCTTCCATGCCGTAGAACTCGCGGAAGGCCGGATAGATCCTGATGACCTTGTTGAAGAACAGGCGGGACAGCCGAGGATCGTGGTGGGTGTCCACCAGTTCAGGCTGACCGATGGCGGCGAGCATGCGCTCGGCCGCGGTCGCATAGGCGGAAGGATCCTTCTTGCAGATATCCAGATACTCCTGGATGCTGTATTCCTCTTCCTTGCGAGCTTCGAAGCGTGTGGCGTAGTGGCCGAAAATGTCCATACCTCACTCCCGTCAGAGTCCCGTCCGAGGCGATGGTAGATCTACTACATCTACTACAACTCAAGATTCCGCGGCAGCGCTTGCGGCTCCGCCACCCCGGCTTGGCGGTGCTGCCATGTTGCGAAATCTTTACTTAATCATAGTCAAATAACGGCAGGAACTGAGACTCGGTTGACGAACTTTGCAACTGTGCAACGGATCCGCTCGACTCACCGTACCACCACCCCAGGCCCCGCTCGCGACGGGCATTTGAACCATGTCTTGTGACACACATTACACCTTTCCTGTACTCCCTGCACAGTTGGTTTTGTAACGAGAAGCACGCATCGATACCTCCAACCCTCGCTGCGCCGGGCTTTGCGGGCAGCCTACTTCCAACGTCCTACGGCATTGGCATGAGTGGCTGCCCGCATGGCCCCTCGCGCATCAAAGCGTGCGCGCCACCAGCTCCTTCATGATCTCGTTGGAGCCGCCGTAAATCTTGCTGACCCGCGCGTTCGCATACATGCGGGCGATCGGGTATTCGAGCATATAGCCGTACCCGCCATGCAGCTGCAGGCATTCGTCGATGATTTCGCAGTTCTTCTGCGAGCACCACCACTTCGCCATCGCCGCGGTGGGGGCATCGAGTTCGCCGGCGAGCAACCGCACCATGCAATCATCGACGAAGGTTGCGGCGATGGTTGCCTCGGTCTTGCACTCCGCGAGCTTGAAGCGCGTGTTTTGCATATCGATCAGCGGTTTTCCGAACACCTGCCGCTCGCGTACGTAGTCGGTCGTGAGTTCGATGGCGCGCTGCATGCTCGCCACCGCACCGAGCGCGATGATCATGCGCTCCTGCGGCAGTTGCTGCATCAATTGATAAAAACCCTGCCCCTCCACTTCGCCCAGCAGGTTATCCACCGGCACGCAGACATCGTCGAAGAACAGCTCGGCGGTGTCCTGGCCCTTCTGTCCGATTTTTTCAAGGATACGTCCACGCCTGAAGCCGGGCAGGTCCCGGGTCTCGACCATGATGAGAGAGACGCCGCGCGCGCCGGCTTCGGGATCCGTCTTGGCCACCACGCAGATCAGGTCGGCGTGGTAGCCGTTGGTGATAAAGGTTTTTGCACCGTTGATGCGATAGATGTCTCCGTTCTGGGTCTTTTCACGCACCGCTCGGGTGCGTACCGACTTCAGATCGGAGCCCGCGCCGGGCTCCGACATGGCGATGGCGGCCACCATGGCGCCTGACGCCATCTGGGGCAGCCATTTGCGCTTCTGCGCCTCGGTACCGTAGTTGAGCAAGTAATGGGCCACGATGCCACTGTGCACGCCGTTGCCCAGGCTGGTGGCGATGGCACGCGCCATTTCGATACAGATCACCGCCTCGTGCGCAAAGTTCCCACCGCCGCCGCCGTACTCTTCCGGAATGCTGGCGCACAGCAGGCCGACTTCGCCCGCGCGGTTCCAGACTTCGCGGTCGATGTAGCCGCGTTCGGCCCAGCGGGCTTCGTTCGGCACCAGCTCGCGCTCGACGAAGCGGCGCACGGTGTCCTGGAACATGCCCAGCTCTTCATTCATCCAGGGCACCTTGCGGGCTGCCATCGCCATGTTCTTGTCGGTATTTCCCATGATGTCTCCTTGATGGATATTGCGTTGCGCGGCACGAACGAGGGTCCGCGCTGCCTGTTGCCTTCCTTTCTTCAAGCCGGTACGAGCCGTGTTGCGTTGCAGTTCCGCCTGCCCGGTCTCGCGGTCAATCAGCGCATATGTGTTGAAGGCGGCATAAATCCGCTGCCTCAGTCGAGCTGGATGTGCGCGTCGCGCACGATGCGGGCCCACTTGGGGGTATCCGTCGCGACCAACGCCGCCAGCTCTTCGGAAGAGGACCCGACCGGCTGCAGCCCCATCGCCGAGAGCTTCTGCGAGACTTCGGGCAGGCGCACAATGCGGCCGATCTCGGTCGAGAGCCGATTGACCACGTCGCGCGGCGTATTGGCCGGCAGGAACACCGAGAACCAGCCGCTTGGCTCAAACCCGGCGAAACCGGCCTCCGCGAAGGTCGGCACGGCCGCCAGCGATTTGTAGCGCTGGGTGCCGGTGATGGCGAGAATCCTGAACTTCCCGCTATTCAGATGGCTGTTGGCGGAGGTCACGTCGACGAAGGCCGAATCCACCTGCCCGCCAAGCACGTCGCTCATCAGCGGCGCGGCGCCCTTGTATGGAATGTGCGTCAGCTCCAGCCCCGCCTGCATCTTCAACAGCTCGCCGTGCAGGTGCGAGGAAGTGCCGTTGCCGTAGGAGCCGTAGCTGAGCTTGCCGGATTTGGCCAGGGCGACGAACTCGGCCAATGTATTGGCCGGCACCCGGTTGGGCACCACGAACAGGTCGGAGGACCTGGCAATCAGCGAGACCGGCGCGAAATCGCGCGTCACGTCATAGGGAATGCGCTTGTACAGGCTGGGCGACTGGATCATGGCGGTAATGCCGAGCAGCACCGTGTAGCCGTCTGGTGGCGCCTTGGCCACGATGTCGTTGCCGAGCATGCCGCTGGCGCCGGGCTTGTTGTCGACCACGACCGGCTGGCCCCAGGCCTCGGTCAGGCGCTGGCCGATCATGCGCGCGATAGTGTCGGTGCCGCCGCCGGCGGGATAAGGCACCACCATGCGAATGGGCCGTGCCGGATAGTTGCCCTGCGCCAGTGCCGGCCATTGCCATCCGGCCAGCAGCACGCCGCTGCCCAGTGCTGCCGCYTGGCCCAGCCAGTTGCGTCTCGTTGCTTTCATGCTGTCTCCTCTTGTAGCGTTCAGGCCGCGCGTCCGGCGGCTTCCGGTTGCGGCGGCGGGTCCTGATCTTGTCCCTGCTCCTGCTCCTGCTCCTGCAGCGCCCGCCACTGGATCTTGCCGGTGGCGGACTTGGGCAGGGCATCGACGAAAGTGACGATGCGCGGCACCTTGTAGGCGGCCAGGCGCTCGCGGCACCACGCCATGATCTGCTCGGCGCTGGCCTCGGGCGTGCCGCGCGCGCCCGGCTTGAGCGCCACCACCGCCTTCACGGTCTCGCCCCGGCGCGCATCGCGCGCGGCGATCACGCAGGCTTCGTGGATGGCTGGATGCCCGTAGAGCAGGTTCTCCACCTCGGCCGGCCAGACCTTGAAGCCGGACGCATTGATCATGCGCTTGAGCCGGTCGCGCATGAAGAAGTAGCCTTCGGCATCCATGAAACCCAGGTCACCGGTGCGCAGGAAGCGCTTGCCATCGATCTCGACGAACGATTCGGCATCGGCCTGCGGGTTGCGCCAGTAGCCGCGCATCACCTGCGCGCMGTGGGTCACGATCTCGCCCAGTTCGCCCTGCGGCAACTCGGCCAGCGTGTGTGGGTCGATCACGCGCGCGTCCACGCCGAAGGTGGCGATGCCCAGGCATTCGCGCTTGGGCCGGTGGCGCGGGTTGGACAGCAGGAAGGCGGCGGTTTCGGTCAGGCCGTAAGCCTCCACGTAGGGCAGCCCGAAGCGCTCCTGCAGCATGGTCGCCACGGCGTCGGGCATGGCGGCGCCGCCGCCGCCCAGGTAGGCGAGGCTGGAAAGATCGCGCTCGGCGATGCCGGGCTGCGCGAAGAAGTCCACCAGCATGGCGGGTGGGGCGCCCCACGTGGAAACCTGGTAGCGCTCGATCAGGTCTGCTGCCAGCGCGCGATCCCAGCGCGGCAGCAGCACAATGGTGGCGCCCAGGTAAAGCGGTGCATGGATGCCGTTCTGCATCCCGAGCAGGTGGAACATCGGCGCGACCGACAGTGACACGCCTTCCGGGCTGGCGCCACGCCACAACTGCGAGCCCACCGCAGCGCTCATCAGCGATCCGTGCGTATGCATGCAGCCCTTCGGGTTGCCGGTGGTGCCGGATGTATAGGCCAGCATGCACAGGGTGTCGTAGCCAGCCTGGTGCTCGCGCGGGACATGGCCCGCGGCGTCGGCCTGCGTCCACTGCGCCAGCGTGGCGTTTTCCGGCACGGATGCGGGCAGCGGGGCGCGCTCGTAAAGCCAGGCGGGTATGCCGTCGGTGCCGCAGGCGCTGTCGAGCATGTCGCCGTACTGGTGCACGATCACATGCGGCAGCCTGGCGCCATGCAGCGGCGCGATGCGCGGATACAGCTCGGCCGCGACGAAGGCCGCCACCGCGCCGCTGTCCTCCACCACATGCTCCAGTTCGCCGGTCAGCCACATCGGGTTGGCAGGCACCACCACGGCCTCGGCGCGCAGGATGGCGTAGTACGCCACGATGAACTGGGGGCAGTTCTGGCTGAACAGCACCACCCGGTCGCCCGGCGCCACTCCAACTTGCTGCAGGTAGCCGGCCATGCGTTCGATCTGCGTGTGCAGGCTGGCGTAGGTGATGGGGGTATGGAGGTACTGGATCGCGGTCTTGCCGGGATAGCGCCGGGCGGCGACCTCGACGTTATAAACCAGGCTGGTGCGTGGAACGCGCACCTCGGCCGGCATGCCGGGCGGCCAGAAGGGAGAGCGGTAGGCCGGGGAGGGAGAAGCGCAAGCAACTTGATTCATGGCGAACACAAAGTAAGGAAATCGCCGGCCGCCGCCGGCGCGGCTCTAGTCAAGGCGGATATTCCGGGTGCGGATGACCTTGCCCCAGCGCGCGTAGTCGCTGCGCATGGTGTCGCCGAAGGCGTCCGGCGTGCTGCCCATGAGCACCACGCCCATCTCGCTCATGCGGCCGCGCACGGCGGGCATCGCCAGCACGCGGTTGACGTCGGCGGAGAACTTCTCCACCACCGGGCGCGGCGCGGCGGCCGGCAGCAACAGCCCGAACCAGCCCATCGCATCCATGCCCGCGATGCCGCACTCGCGGAAGGTCGGCACGTCTGGCAATTGCGGTGCGCGCGCCGGCCCGGTCACCGCGAGCGCGCGCAGCCGTCCGGTGGCGGTGTGCGGGCGGGCGCCCATGACGGAGATGATGGCGGCAGGCACCTGGCCGCCAAGCAGGTCGTTCAGCTCGGGCGCCTCGCCTTTGTAGGACACATGGGTCATGTCGAGCCCGGCGGCGTCGTTGAAGACTTCCCCGAAGAGATGGCCGCTGGAGCCGGTGCCGAAGGAGCCGTAGTTGAATTGCTTCGGCCTGGACTTCACCAGCGCGATGAACTCGGCCAGCGTGGTGGCGGGCACCGAGTTGTGCACCGCGAATACCAGGCTGGTAGTGCCAAGGTTGGACACCGGCGCAAAATCGCGCACCGGGTCGAAAGGCGCCTTGGCGTACAGGCTCGGCGCCTGGACCAGGGTGGTGATGGTCAGCAGCGCGGTATGGCCGTCGGCATCGGCCTTGGCCACCGCGTCGGCACCAATCATGCCGCTGGCGCCGGGGCGGTTTTCCACCACGATGGGACGCTGCCACATCTTGCCGAGCGGCTCGGCAATGGCGCGCGCCAGCACATCGGTGGCACCGCCCGCCGGATAGGGCACGACCAGCCGCACCGGCTTGGCCGGGAAGCTATCTGCGCGGGCCGGGCGCAAGCCTAGCCCGAGGCCACCGGCGGCGAGGGCGCCGGCTCCGATCTGCTGCAATGCCTTGCGGCGCTTGTGCTGCATCGCTGCTCCTGTCAGGTCGGTTCCAGAGGGGACCGGAGAATGCCGCCGGCTCAGTCGAGCCGGATATTGAGTTTGCGGATCACGCCGGCCCAGTAAGCCTGGTCGGCACGCGCCACCTCGGTGAACTCCTGCGGCCGCGACCCTTTCACGATCAAGCCGAGGTCGGTCATGCGCTGCTGGATATCGGGGCTGGCCAGGATGGCGTTCACATCCGCCGAAACCTTGTCCACGATGGGCCGGGGCGTGCCGGCCGGGGCGAACAGGCCGAACCAGCCGGGGCCGTCGAGGCCGCGGTAGCCCAGTTCCTGGAAGGTCGGCACATCCGGCAGCAGGGGCGCGCGAGTGTTGCCCACCACCGCCAGCGCGCGCAGTTTGCCGGTCCGCAAGTGCGGCTTGATTCCCATCACGGAAATCGTGCCCAGCGACACCTGGCCACCCAGCAGATCGTTGAGCAGCGGCGCCTCGCCTTTGTATGGCACATGGACCATGTCCAGGCCGGCCGTGCCGGTGAACACCTCCATATAGAGATGGGCACCGCTGCCGGTGCCGTAGGTGCCGTAGGAATAAGCCTTGGGACGGCTCTTCGCCAACTGCACCATCTCGGCAAGGTTGCCTGGCATGGACGAGTTGGCAGCCACCACGAGGTGCGTGGTCGCCAGTTCCGACACGGCGGTCAGGTCGCGCACGGGGTCGAAGGGCGGCTTGGCGTACTGGCTGGGCAATTGCACCACGCTGGTCAGCGTCAGCAACAGCGTGTAGCCGTCGGGAGCGGCCTTGACCACCGCGTCGGCGCCGATCATGCCGCTGGCGCCGGGGCGGTTCTCCACCACCACCGTGCGTTGCCACTGCTGGCCGAGCGGAGCGGCAATGGCGCGCGCGAGCACATCGGTGGCGCCACCGGCCGGATACGGCACGACCAGACGCACGGGCCGGGCCGGATAGCCGGACGCCCCGGTGCCTTGCGCGAGCGCGCTGGCCAGCCCGGYGAAGCCGCCACCCGCGGCCAGCGAGGCCGCGCCAAACCGCAACAGGGTCCTGCGACGTTCTGACTGCATCCTGCCTCCCATCGTTGAAGCGCCCGCCACGCCCCAATGGCCTGGTGCCGGCAAGAGATGAGATTGCGCGATGCTGCACTGCGTGGACAATGACCATTCGGCCCAAAATGATTGGCCGAATCGCTCAGGAAAAAGCCTGCCTTTGGTAAATCCGGATTGTGCAGGTGCGCCGCTTCGGGCTAACTGGCGAGCATGGCCGGCAGAGAACCGGCACCGAACCGGTACATGACGGGCAACGATCCGTCCGTGCGCCTGGCGCGCTGCGGTGCAGCGAAGGCGCGGATGGCCGGACTGACCGGGGCGTCCAACGAGGACAAGGAGACCATGCATATCGCCGTACTCAGAGCGCCCGCGCCGTCATCGATGCCGGTGCCGCTCGGCTCCCGCCCGGCCGGCGCGATGGCCGCGCGACTGCCGCGCGTGCACGAGGCGCCGCGCGCCGGCCAGCCGCCCGCACGCCATACCATCGCGGTCCTGCAAGTGCACCAGATCATTCAGGGGGCAAGGCGCCTGGGCTGCGACATCGACGCCTTGCTGCGCCGCGCGGCCATCTCGCCGGCCTTGCTGCAATCGCCCAGCGCGCGCGTGACCCAGGGCCAGTTTGCCGCGCTGATGCGATCCATGCGCCGCGTCATGCGCGACGAATTCTGGGGATTGCTCAGCCGACCGGTGGCGCCGGGCGTGTTCGCGCAGGCCTGCCAGGCACTGATCCATTGCGCCACGCTGGAAGACGCCCTGCACGCCGGCCTGCACCAGTACCGCCTGCACCTGGACGATTTCGTCCCGCGGTTGCAGCAGCGCGGCGGCGTCGCCACCCTGCTGCTGCTGCCGCGCGCGCCCGCCACGCCCTGCCGGCACTACGCGGAATCCACGTTTGCCTTCCAGGCCTACGGCGTGGCCAACTGGCTGGCGGCGCAGCGCATCCCGCTCGCCGGCGTGGACATGGCCGCGTCAGCCACGGGCCAGACTGGCGGACAGTCCCGCCTGACGGACACCGAACGGGTCTTCAACACGCGGGTCCGCTACGGCCAGCCGTACACCGCACTGCACTTCGATGCCGGCCGGCTGCGCCTGCCGGTAGTACAGGACGCGGGCAGCCTGCGGGAGTTCCTCCATGACACGCCGCGCAACCTGCTGACCCGCTACCGCGACGACTCCTGCCTGGCCGAGCGTATCCGCCGCCACCTGCGCTGCCACCTGGACGGCGAGTTGCCCTCGCTGGAGCAGATGGCCGAGACGCTGCGCCTGACGCCGCAAACGCTGCGCCGCCGCCTGCGCGACGAAGGCCGCGGCTACCAGAGCATTAAGGACAGCCTGCGCCGCGATGCCGCCATTGCCTTCCTGGAACACACGGACTTGCCGCTGCAGCAGGTGGCGCTGCGCGTAGGATTCTCCGAGCCCAGCACCTTCCACCGGGCATTCAAGAAATGGACCGGCGTGGCGCCGGGGGAATACCGGCAGCGGCAGATGATGGAATGCGCGGCCTGAGCCGCCGGGAGATGGCCTTATGGCGGAGCGCCCGATGGTCCGCGCAGGGGGATAGCGTGAACGAGGGGGAGGTGGTGGCGGTGGTGGGGGGAGTAGCGGCGCCAGGTTGCACAAGGGCGGTCCGCTGGCATTGACCTTCCGATACGCTGCGTCTCACCCGCAAGCGGGCGAGACGCAAGCCGCCCTCAGCGGAACACCACCACCGGGATATCGCTATGTGTCAGCACTTTCTGGGTCTCGCTGCCGAGCAGCAGGCCGCTGATGCCGCGCCGTCCATGCGAGGCCATGAAGATAACGTCGCAACCCAGCTCCGTCGCCGTGGCGATGATGCCCCGATAGGGCGCGGCCGCAATGGAGGTGGCACCTGTACACGGTACGCCCGCCTGCGCCGCGGCGGCTTCGATCTTCGCCAGTTCCTCGCGCGCTGCCGCCTCGATGCGATGCTCGAAAACCGATCTCTTCTCATGGCCCGCGTCGCTGGACTGCAGGAAGGGATATTCCTCCAGGCAAATGTAGGGCGTCAGTTTGGCGCCGGTCGTCCGTGCAAACTCGATGGCCGCCGGGGTTGCCTTTTGCGAGAGTTCCGACCCGTCAACGGGAAGCAGGATGTGTTTGAACATGTGATGGCCTTTGGTTGGCGGAGATGGAATTGGCGTCAGGAAGCCGAAGCTTTGCGCAGTATGACGTAGAGCTGGTCCTTCAAGTGTAGCTTCTCCTTCTTGAGGACTTCGATGGCGACGCCGTCGGCGGGCACCACGCCCGCCTCCATGTTCTTGATCTCCTGGTCCAGCTCGTTGTGGCGGGAAAACAGCCGCGCGAAGTGGGCGTCTTGTGTTTTGAGGATGGATATCTGGTCGCGGAATTCCGGGAACATGGGCCTCACCTTGGGTGGGAGTTGGAAGGCTTGCAATTCAGGAACATTCTGCCGGGAACCGGGCACGCCCGGCTTGATATGGATCATGTCCGGTGGACAAGCAACCGGCGGCAACGCCGGCCCGCGCTGCCCCTCAAACCACGCCTTTCCCCCGCAACGCCTTGATCCTCTCGGCCGACATCCCGAGAATCTCGCCTAGCACCGCCTCGGTATGCTCTCCCAGCCGCGGCGGCGCCGAGTCGTACCGCACCGGGGTAGCCGACAGCCGTAGCGGGCTCTTCACCGTGGGGCACACACCGCCGTCGCTGCGCAGCATATCCACCTGCAGTTCGCGATACCGGACCTGCGGATCTTCAAGCACCTGCGCATAGTCGTTGATCGGCCCGCAAGGAATCCCCTCGCGCTCCAGTGCTTCCACCCATTGCGCGGTAGTGCCCGTGCGCATATGGGCCTCCAGCAGCGGCACCAGCATGTCGCGATTGACGATGCGGCCCGTACCGGTGGTGAAGCGTTCGTCCTGGGCCAGGTCCGGGCGCCGCACACCGCGGCAATATCCCTGCCACTGCCCGTCGTTGCCGGCCGCCACGATCATGTACCCGTCGGCAGTGGCAAACACGTGATACGGCACCATGTTGGCGTGCGCGTTGCCGAAGCGCTGCGGCGTCTTGCCGGTGATCTTCTGCGCAAGGATGGGCGTGGCGCCGACCGCGACCACCGCATCGAGCAGCGCCATGTCGATACGCTGGCCTTCGCCGGTACGCTCCGCATGGCGCAGTGCGGCCAGCACGGCCACGGTGGCATACATGCCGGTGAGCATATCCACCACCGCCACGCCAACCTTCTGCGGCCCGCCGCCGGGCAGGTCGTCGCGTTCGCCGGTAATGCTCATCAGCCCGCCGATGCCCTGGAAGATGAAGTCGTAGCCCGGCTTGTGCGCGCTCGGGCCTTCCTGCCCGTAGCCGGTGATGGAGCAATAGACCAGCGACGGGTTGATGGCCTTGAGGCTGTCGTAGTCGAGCCCGTAGCGCTTCAGGTCGCCGACCTTGTAGTTCTCCAGCACGATCTGCGATTTCGCCGCCAGCTCGCGCACGATGGCCTGCCCTTCGGCGCTGGCGATATCGAGCGTGACCGAGCGCTTGCCGCGGTTGGCGCCGGCGTAATAGCTCGCATCGCGCGAGGGTTTTCCCTCCCCATCCGGCAGCCAGGGCGGGCCCCAGGAACGGGTGTCGTCGCCCACGCCGGGGCGCTCCACCTTGATCACCTCGGCGCCGAGATCCGCCAGGTTCTGCGCGCACCACGGGCCGGCCAGGATGCGGGAGAGGTCCAGCACGCGCACGCCGTCAAGCGCGCTCTTCATTGTTGTTGTCGTTGTCGTCATGCACGGAACTCCGCTACGCCGTTGCTGAGCACGGTGACGTCGCGCGCGGGCACCCGAGCGTCGAACAGCACGCGGCCGGCGCCTTCGCGCCACATGCGCACTTCGAGGGTTTCGCCGGGGAATACCGGCCGGGAGAAGCGCACGTTGAGCTCGAGCAGGCGGTCGCCATCGCCATCGGCAAGGGTATCGACCAGCGCACGGGCGGCAACGCCATAGGTGCACAGCCCATGCAGGATGGGCTTGTCGAAGCCGGCGGCGCGCGCCACTTCGGGATCGGCGTGCAGCGGGTTGGGATCGGCATTGAGGCGGTAGAGCAGCGCGGCTTGCGGCAGGATCGCCAGGCTGCGCTGCGCGTCCGGTGCGCGTGCCGGCGCCGCAGGAAGCGCCTCGGGCGCGGTATCGCCCTGGCCGAAGCCGCCATCGGCGCGGCAGAACGTGGTGTGGTTCACGGTAGCCAGTTCGGCACCGGTGGCGTCGTCCACCAGCGTGCGTTCCACGATCACCAGCGCGCCCTTGTCGGCGCCCTTGTCGATCACATGCGTCACCCGTGCGCGGGCGCGCACGGTACCGGCCGCCGGCAGCGGACGATGCAGGCGCAGGCGCTGTTCGCCGTGCACGATGCGGACCCAGTCGATGCCGCTCTTCGGGTCCTGCATCCAGAAGCCAGGGTAGGCCAGCACCACGGCCTGCGTGGGAAACGCCTTGAGCCGCGCCTCGTAGACGTAGCGCAACTGGCGCGGATCGGTGGGTTGTTCGCCCAGGCCAAGGCCCAGCGCGTAGAGGATGGAATCCTTCTCGCCGTAGGTCTGCCTGACCTCCGGAAAGTCCCAGTTCTTGATGCGTTCGTAGTCGAGCGGCATGGCGTCAGATCGGGTCCCAGTTGATCACGTCGGGCGAGCGTTCGAGCTTGAAAAAGCTGTTGCGCATGGCGGGGATGGCGATCTCGGCGATGGATTCCGGGGTCCAGCCTTCGCTCATATGCACCGAGCGCACCGGACGCGGCTGRCTCATCAGCATGATCTCGTTGGCGCGCACGGCAAAGATCTGCGCATTGACTTCATGCGCGGCATCGCTGGCGAGAAAGGCGGCCATCGGCGCGACCTTGTTGGCTTCCATCTTTTGCAGCTTGAGCACGCGGGCTTTCTCTTCCGGGGTCTCGGAAGGAATCGAGCTGGTCATGCGGCTCCACGCAAACGGCGCGATGCAGTTCGAGCGCACGTTGAAGCGGGCCATATCCAGCGCGATCGACTTGGACAGCGCGGCAATGCCAAGCTTGGCGGCCGAATAATTGGCCTGGCCCAGGTTGCCGATCAGGCCGGAGGTGGAGGTCATGTGCACGTAGGCGCCACTTTCCTGGTCCTTGAAGTGGTTGGCGGCGGCGCGGCTGACAAAGAAAGTGCCGTTGAGGTGGACGTCGATCACCGAGCGCCATTCCTCTTCGTTCATCTTGAAGAACATGCGGTCGCGCAGGTTGCCGGCGTTGTTGACCACGGCGTCGATGCGGCCGAAGTTGTCGATCGCGCATTGCACGATGGCGTTGGCGCCCTGCCAGCTCGACACGCTGTCGGTATTGGCCACCGCGATGCCGCCGGCGGCAACGATCTCGTCGACCACGCGCTGCGCGGGTCCGGCATCGCCGCCTTCGCCGGTGAGCGATACGCCGATGTCGTTGACCACCACCTTGGCGCCCGCCTTGGCCAGTTCCAGCGCGACGCCGCGCCCGATGCCACCGCCCGCGCCGGTCACCAGCGCTACCTTGCCTGCCATCATTCCACTCATGCTTTGACTCCTGTCTACAGATTTGTACGGATTTGCTCGGCGGCCTGGCGCTCGCCAGGCCGGGTATTCAGTAGCTCACGTTTCACTCCAGCCGCGCGCCGGACTCCTTCACCACCTTGCTCCAGCGCGCGATCTCGGCATCGATATGCGCGCCCAGCGCGGCCGGCGTGGAGCCCACCGGCTCGTAGCCGTTGGCCGCCAGGTTGGCGCGCAGTTCGGGCTGGGCCAGCACCGCCGCGATCTCCTGGCTGAGCCGGTCGATAATCGCTGGCGGCGTGCCGGCCGGCGCCAGCACTGCGTACCAGCCGTTGATGTCGAAGCCCGGCACGCCGGCCTCCGCCAGCGTGGGCACCTCGGGCGCCAGCGTGGCGCGCCTGGCGCTGGTCACGGCCAGCGCTTTCAGGCGCCCGCTGCGGATATGCGGCATCGAGGTGGAGATGCTGTCGAAAGTCAGCTGCACCTCGCCCGCCAGCATGGCGTTGACCACCTGGGCGCTGCCCTTGTACGGCACATGGGTCATCTTGACGCCGGCCAGGCTGTCGAACAGTTCGCCGGCCAGGTGGCCGGTGTTGCCGTTGCCGGCGGAAGCAAAGGTGAGCTGTCCCGGCGCCGCCCTGGCCGCGGCGATCAGCTCCGGTACCGTCCTGGCTTTCAAGGAGGGGCTGCCGGCCAGGATCAGCGGCAGGTTGGCCACCAGCGACACCGGCGCGAAATCCTTGCGCGTGTCGTACGGCAGCTTGGGATAGAGGCTGGCGTTGATGGCATGCGCGGCCAGCACCAGGATCAGCGTATTGCCATCCGGCCTGGCGCGCGCGAGTTGCTGGCTGGCGATGGTGCCGCCGGCGCCCGGCCGGTAGTCGAGCACCACCGGCTGCCCGAGGCGCTCCTGCAGCTTGGCCGCCACCGGGCGCGCCAGCAGGTCGGCGCTGCCGCCCGGCGGATAGGGGATCAGCAGCTGGATCGGCTTGCTGGGCCAGGTGTCGGCGAGGGCAGCCGCGCTGGCGCCCAGCAGGGCCGCCGCGAAGGGGGCGATCAGCATGCCCCGGAGCCATGACCTGCGGTGGCGCGCTTTCGATGTTTCCATCATGCCTTGTCCCCTTGTTGTGTCGTGATCATGCGCGCCGTTCCGCGGCACGCCTTCATTGCTGCGGAATGCCCGTATCCTTGACCACCTTGGCCCAGCGCACCCGCTCCGCGTCGATAAACTTGCCGAAATGCTCGGGTGTGTCGCCGCCCGRCACACCGCCCAGTTCGGCCAGGCGGGTCTTGACTTCGGGCTCGGCCAGGATGCCGGCCACCATCTTCTGCAAGCGCGTGACAACTGCCGGCGGCGTGCCGGCCGGCGCCACCAGCCCGAACCATGCGGTCACCTGGAAATCGTCCAGCCCGGCCTCCTTCATGGTCGGCACGTCGGGCAACTCGGCCACGCGGGTGGCGCTGGTTACGGCCAGCGCGCGCAGCTTGCCGGACTGGATATGCGGCAGGGAGCTGGGCAGGTTGTCCACCATCATGGTCACCTGGCCGGCGATCAGGTCGGCCACGGCCGGAGCGGCACCCTTGTACGGCACATGGATGATGTCGATGCCGGTGCGTTTCTTGAACAGCTCGCCGGACAGATGCACCGACTGGCCGGTGCCCGAAGAGGCGAACGACAACTTGCCCGGCTGGGACTTCGCCAGCGCCACCAGCTCGGCCACGTTGCGGGCGGGCACCTTGGCGTTGACCACCAGCACATTGGGCACCGATACCACCATGGTGACCGGCGTGAAGTCCTCGGCACGGTAGGGAAGTTGCTTGTACAGGCCGTAGTTGATGGCATTGGGGCCGATATTGCCCATCATCAGGGTGTAGCCGTCCGGCGCGGCCTGGCGCAGCGCCTGCACGCCGACGATGCCGGCGGCGCCGGCCCGGTTCTCCACCACCACGGGCTGGCCCAGGATCTCGCCCAGCCGCTTGCCGACGAGGCGCGAGGCGATATCGGTGGTGCCGCCCGCCGCCGCGGGCACGATCAGGCGCACGGGCTTGTCGGGATACTCGGCGGCGGCAACGCCGGCGCTCATGAATGCCAGGCCCAGCATGGCGGCCAGGGCCGCCCGCCTGCGTGCGCTGTAGCGCCGAACTGTCATTTGTCGTCCTCCTGGGCGGCTTGCGGCGGCGCGGGAATTCCGCCCCGCTCGTACGGGCCTATCCGGTATTCGCCCGCGCAATACGGACGAAGCGGCCTTTCTGGTTCTATTGCCACCGCGAATACGATAAATTGATGGCGGGGACATTGCTATTCACGATTCACAATAGAGGCCTTTGGCCCAGCGAAACACATGCATTACGACCTGACCGACCTGCGCCTCTTCCTCAACGTAGGTGAGACCGACAACCTGACSCGSGCSGCCGACCGCAGCTTCCTTTCCCTGCCYGCCGCCAGCACSCGCATCAAGCAGCTGGAAGAAGCCTTTCAGACCCAGTTGCTGATCCGCCAGGTCAAGGGCGTGCGGCTGACGCCCGCCGGCGACGCGTTGCTGCGCCATGCGCGGGAAGTGTTCCGCGAACTGGAATGCCTGCACTCGGACCTGCGCCCCTACGCCAAGGGCGTCAAGGGCCGCGTGCGCCTGCTGGCCAACACCACCGCCACCAACTCCTTCCTCGCCACCGCGCTGTCGCGCTTCCTGGCCGAGAACCCGGACGTGGACATCGAACTGGAAGAGCAGCTTTCCCAGGCCATCGTCTCGTCCATCAGCGCCGGTGCGGCGGACCTTGGCATCGTCGCCGGCGAGGTAGCCACCAATGACCTCGAAGTCATGCAGCTATGCAGCGACGAGCTGATCGTGATCGCGCCGGTCAACCACCCGCTGCCGCAATTCACCAGCCTGCATTTCGCCGACCTGCTGGATACCTGCCGCTTTGTCGGCCTCAACCAGTTCAGCGCGATCCAGTCTTTCCTGGACCGGATCGCCAGCGGCATGGGCAAGCGCATCAGCCTGCGGATCCAGTTGGGCAGCTTCGACGCGGTGTGCCGGATGGTGGAAGCGGGCGCTGGGATCGCCATCGTGCCCAACAGCTGCGCGCGACGCTATGCAAGCCGCAAGGTGCTGCGGTTTATCCCGCTGGAAGATGAATGGGCGAAGCGCGACCTGCGCCTGGTGCGGCGGCCGGGAAGGGAACTGCCGCAGTTTGCGGAGACGCTGATCCAGTATTTGACGGAGGCGGCGCGGGAGCCGGTTTGACAAAGGAGCGGCCAGCCTGGGACGGTCCCGTCATATCGGGCATCGATACCTCAGATCATTCTTTGACCTTCTTCTTCCTGTCGCGCTCTAGCTGCTTGATGCTTTCCTTGGGTGTCGGCAGGGCTTCCGGCATGGTGCCACCCAACTCGGCAATGGTCTGGCGCACTTTCTTGCCAACCTCGAAATGCGTCTGCTTGGCCTGTTGCTTGCCACGCACCAGGTCTCGCCGCAGCTTGTCATCAGTCTGCGTGGCGCGGAATAGATTCGCCGCAAGTTCGGTGCTACCCATGTGGTCGAGAATCTTCTGGCTCTTCTTCAAGCCCTTGATGGCGTGAATGTCCTTGGCCGCTTTGCCACCATACAGCCCCTTGTGGCCATGATCCTGAAAGATCGCGTAGTCCAGGGGCGTCTCGACACCCGCGTCCCTGGCCGCCGCCGCCAAGTGCTTGTTGTGAGCGGCTAGCTCGTTACGGATCGCCAGCCGCTTCTCATCTTCAGTCAGCCGCGCGAAGGCCTCGTCGTCGCGAAGTTCCTGGCGACGGGTCTGCAAGGCAAAATAGGTCTGGCCATTCGCGATGACCGGCTTGCCGGGGTCACCGTTCTGGACGATCAGGTAGCAGGCATAGCGCGAGAGGCGGATGTCGGCGATCTGTCGCCTGGCCCCCAGCCGATCCCGACCATTTCGAGGACATCCTCGAAATGGTTCGCCACCGGCTGGCCGCTGTTGCGGCAGGCCTCTGTGTCAGCGACTTACCACGCCATGGTGAATCGGCCCTTCTAACGCTGAGCAGCCAGCACGCCGGCTCCCACTCGCTCAGAGCGTCAACGTTAGTTTTCCAGTCAGTGCGCCAGGGAGCAGGGCGGAGTCGGTTTGCCGCTCACCATACGTACTGCTCGACACCCGCAACTGCCGCTCGCTCGTCAGCGCCTCCAGATGCTCGCCCAGGAAGCTGTAGATGCTGTCGTCGAACCGCATCGTGCCCAGCGGCGCCTGGATGCGGCCATCCTCCACCCAGAACGTCGCGAAGCGTGTCATGCCGGTCATGCGGCCCGCCGGCGCATCGGACCAGTTCAGGTACCAGAGATTGCCGATATAAAGACCCGTGCCCAGGGCCGCCAGCACGTCGGCCTGGGCCAGTTCGCCAGCGTCCATCGCAAGGGATAGCGGCGTTTCGCGGGCACTGGCGCAATTGGCAGCCAGATCGTACTCGCGCGCGCTGCGCGGATAGACCAGCCGGCCGGCAGGTTGTCCCGCGCGTACCAGCGTGACATCGCTGCGCGGAATGCCTTCTGGCCCGAAGGCGGGCGCCAGCATGCCACTCGCCCGCTCGTCCAGATCCAGCAGCCGGCTAAGTTGGGCGCCGCCGTCGTACAGGCGTTGCAGCGGACTTTCCTTCTGCGCCAGCGCGCGGGCCGAGAAGCCGCCCCAGGAGAGCATGCCCACCACCTCCTCGAGCGCGGCGGGGGCCAGATAAGCGCGGTAGTCGCCCGGCGACAGGACGCGCCGCGGCTTGCCCAGGTGTTCCAGTTGCCGGCGCGCATCCGCAAAGCGGCTGGCAAACTCCGCCGCGTCCCAGCGCGCGCCCGCGTAGTCGGCCTTTACCGCCTGACCGTTGGCATGGAACAGGCTCCAGTCGAAATGGAAGCCCTGCGCGGCATGCCAGCCGAAGGCGCCGAAGCTGTTGGCAAAGCCCCGGTACAGCGGGCCGGCGGCATAGATGCCCACCAGGTCGAGCCCATGCGCGGCTGCCTCGATCTGCGCCAGTACCTCCGAACTGTCTGGCGGCGCTGCCGCATTGGCCAGCACGCGCTGCCACGGGTCGCGCTCCAGCAGCAGGTAGGGGTCGGGCTGCAACTGGGCAATTGCCTCGCGCAGTTGCAGCAGCCCATCGGCAAGGCGCTGGCGATCGGTCGCCGGCTCGCCGGACAGCGCGATGCCGATGTCGGCATGACGGCCATCGCGAACCAGCTTGAGGCTCGCCGTGGCTTGCCGCACCTGCCCGGCCTGGCGCACCCGCGCCCGGTTGAAGCGAATGAACTCGGACGCCTCGGCGCTGTACCACAGGGTGAAGGCTTCACCCTCGCCCAGCGCGGCGCGCACATCTTCGGCAAGCGCCGCGAACAACGATTCCGCATCCGCCATCACGCGGCCCCTCCAAAGACTTCCACTTGCCGGAACACGCAGGCCGGCGATGCATGACCGACGCGCACCACCTGGTTGGGCTCGCCCTTGCCGCAGTAAGGCGTGCCATGCACCTCGAAGGTACTGGCGTCGCCCACGGCGGCCAGGCTGCGCCAGAAGTTGGCGGAAACGCCACGATAGTTCGGGTTCTTGACCACGCCCTTGAGCTCGCCGTCTTCGATCAGGCGCCCCCATTCGCAGCCGAACTGGAACTTGTTGCGCGCATCGTCGATGGACCATGAGCGGTTGGACGACATCAGGATGCCGCGCTCGATGCCGCCGACCAGTTGCGCCATGGTGCGGTCGCCCGGCTCCAGGTTGAGGTTGGCCATGCGGTCGATGGGCGGCCGGTTCCAGTTGCAGGCCCGGCTGTTGGCCACGCCCGGCAACCCGCTGCGCCACTGCGACAGCGCGCCGCCGAGCGGACGCAGCAGCAAGCCATCGCGGATCAGGAATTCCTTTTGCGCGGGCTGGCCCTCGTCGTCGTGGCCGTAGCTGGCCAGTTCCTCGGGGATGCCGGGGTCGAAGCTGATATTGAGCAGGGGCGAGCCATATTGATAACGGCCGAAGTCCTCCAGCCCGATAAAGCTGGCGCCGGCATAGTTGCGCTCGTCCCCGAGGATGCGGTCCAGTTCCAGCGGATGGCCGATGGATTCGTGGATCTGCAGCATCATCTGGTCCGGCATCAGCAACAGGTCGGTGGCGCCGCTGGGGGCGTTGGGTGCCAGCAGCAACTGCAGCGCCTCGTCCGCTACACGAGATGCGGCGCCGGCAAAGCCGAGACGCGCCATGACCTCGGCGCCGCCCTGCTGGCCGCTGCCGAAGCCGCCGAAGCTGCGGGTCTGGCTGTCGCCGCCGTCGAAAGCGGTCACGCTGATACCGGGATAGACAAAGCGCAGCGCCTGCCATTGCTCGGCGCCCGCGCTATTGAGGTAAAGCTGCTCGTGGCGCTGGTGATCGAGATAAACGATCCAGTTCACCAGGCGCGAATCGGCGGGCACGGTAGCGGAGACCTCCGCCAGCAGCGCGAAGCGCTCGGCGAGACCGGGGAATTGGCCGTGCAGGCCGGGGGATTCGTAGCGGGCGTGGCCTGTCGGCGGTTCCAGTCCGCGCAGGTCGACCAGGCCGTGCGCGGCGATTCGCCGGGCGAGCGCTTCGGCGCTGTCGAGCGCGCCCTGCAGCCCGGCCAGGCTGAGATCGCTGGTGGCGGCGTAGGCTTCCACGCCATCCAGGCGCACGCTGAGCATGGCGCCCATGTCCTGCGTCAAGGAGGGCGGTTCGGCGATCCCGCGCCGCAGCATGCAATGCTCGCCGGTCTGCCTGACAAGGCGCAGCGAGTGAAACCCGGCGCGGGTGGTCAGCGCGGCGAAGTTCTGTCTGGCGCGTTCGAACAAAGAGGGCTCCGGGAACGGTTGCGGGCGAGCCAGTACTGGCCTGATCTGCTTCCAGACCGCAGCAAACGCTGACTCAGGGATCGGGAAATATTACTACCTTTGCACCGATCCGCCCCCCCCCCGCCTGCACTCGGCAACCCCATCACGATGCACGCGCCCAGCGCGATGGTCGGTCGCGCACACCGCCTCGTCTTGTCAATCCGCCTTCACCCCCGCCGCCTTGATAATCGGCGACCATTTCTCGATCTCCGACTTCAGCCACGTACGCAGCCCTTCCGGCGTTTGCTTATCCTCCGGCACGATCTCGGCCCCCAGATCGGCGAGCCGCGCGGCCACCGCCGGGTCCTTCAACGCGGTGCGCAGCGCCCCGTTGAGCCGGTCGATGACCGCCGGCGGCGTGCCGCGCGGCGCGTAGATGCCGTGCCAGACCTTGACCTCGAAGCCCTTGATCCCGCTTTCCGCCAGCGTCGCGGTGTCAGGCAATGCCTTGATGCGCGAGGTGGTGGTGACGCCGTAGAGCCTGACCTTGTCGGCCTTGATTTGCGGCAGCGTCTGGGTGGTCTGGTCGCACAGGATATCGACCTGGCTGCCCAGCAGGGCCGTCATCGCTGGCGCGGTGCCCTGGTAGGGAATCGCGGTGAGCTCAACCCCGATGGCTTTCTGGAACAGCATGCCGCAAAGCTGCGAGACGGCGCCAAGCCCGGCATTGGCCAGGTTGACCTTGCCCTGGTTCTGGCGGATGTACGTGATCAGTTCCGGCAGCGTCCTGGCCGGCAGGTCATGACGGCCAAGCAGGGTCATGGGCACGTCGGCCACCTGGCCGACGAAGCTGAAATCCGTCAACGGCTTGTAGGATAGCTTGCTGTACAGCGCCGGCGCGGTGGCCATGCCATTGTGGTGGATCAGGATGGTGTAGCCGTCCGGCGCGGCCTTGGCCACGTAGGCGGCGGACACGGTGCCGCCCGCGCCAAGGCGGTTCTCCACCACCACGCTCTGGCCCAGGGTCTTCGACATGGCCGCGGCCATGGTGCGCGCCACCACGTCGGTGGGGCCGCCCGCCGCAAAGGGCACCACCATGGTAATTGGCTTGGCGGGATAGGCATCGGTGGCGCGCGCCGGGGAAGGCAGCGTGAGCGTGACCGCCGCGCCCAGCGCGGCCAGCGCCATCCAGCGCCAGGGCGCCACTTTTGCGCGGGTCCGCAATGCATTCCCGCCACCAGCCTGCCACGCTTGACCCTGTTTCTTGCTACCTGCCATGGTTTTTGTCTCCTTGGACTAAGTTGGCCGGCTGATGCCGGCTCGCGCTCGCCTGCGTCGGCCCGAGGGCGGGCACGCGCGGCGTTGTGTTTGCAGGCAAGCGTGGCGACAAAGCGATGCGCACGCAATACGGATTTGCCTAAGGGTGGGCAAGGCAGGCCGGAAGGCGCCGGCGCCGTGGCGCCGCCGGGCAAGCGCGGGTGCCAGAAAGCGCACACAGCGGCTTATCCCCGCGCCCTCCTGTCGCTGTCCTGCCCCTTTATGACCCCCTGGCCATCCGCTTCCGGGGGCGCTAAGCCGCTCTTTCGCAAATCCGAATTACCGCGCGGCAGGCCCTCGGGAATAATGGCCGCAAGCTGAATCCAGTATCGTCCGTCGTCCGTCGCGTCCGTCGCGTCCGTCATTCCGCTGACTTCCATCATTTCCACAACGGGGCCCCATTTCATGTTCGCAGAACAATCGCACGACCAGCCGTATCCCGACATCCGCGAGGCCGTGCGCGCACTGTGCGCCGGCTTCGACTCCGCCTACTGGCAACGCGTGGAGGAGCAGAATGCCTTCCCTGAAGAATTCGTCATCGCGCTGACCAAGGCCGGCTGGCTGTCGGCGCTGATCCCCGAGGAATTCGGCGGCTCGGGCCTGCCGCTGACCGCGGCGTCCGTCATCATGGAAGAAATCAACCGCAACGGCGGCAATTCCGGCGCCTGCCACGGCCAGATGTATGTGATGGGTTGCCTGCTGCGCCACGGCTCAGAGGCGCAGAAGCAGCGCTGGCTGCCCGGCATCGCTTCGGGCGAGCTGCGCATGCAGTCGATGGCGGTGACCGAGCCCACCACCGGCACCGACACCACCAAGCYCAAGACCACCGCTGTCAAGAAAGGCGACCGCTACGTCATCAACGGCCAGAAGGTGTGGATCTCGCGGGTGCAACATTCGGACCTGATGCTGCTGCTGGCGCGCACCACGCCGCTGGACCAGGTCAAGCGCAAGTCGGAAGGGCTGTCGGTGTTCGTGGTGGACCTGCGTGAAGCCATCGGCAAGGGCCTGACCGTGCGGCCCATCCGCAATATGGTCAACCACGAGACCAACGAACTGTTCTTCGACAACCTGGAGATCCCCGCCGAGAACCTGATCGGCGAGGAAGGCAAGGGGCTCAAGTACATCCTTGACGGCCTGAACGCCGAGCGCATCCTGATCGCTTCCGAATGCGTGGGCGACGGCTACTGGTTTATCGAGCGCGCCAGCGGCTATGCGCGCGAGCGCATCGTGTTCGACCGCCCCATCGGCCAGAACCAGGGCATCCAGTTCCCCATCGCGCGTGCCTATGTCAACGTGGAGGCCGCCAGCCTGATGCGCTACAAGGCCGCCGCGCTGTTCGACGCCGGCAAGGCCTGCGGCAAGGAGGCCAATATCTCCAAGCTGCTGGCGGCCGATGCCTCGTGGGAAGCGGCCAACGTCTGCCTGCAGACGCACGGCGGCTTCGGCTTCGCCGCCGAATACGATATCGAGCGCAAGTTCCGCGAGACGCGCCTGTACCAGGTGGCGCCGATCTCCACCAACCTGATCCTGTCGTATGTGGCCGAGCACGTGCTCGACCTGCCGCGTTCGTTCTGAGGCCCACGCATATGCTCGCTTCGCACCAGGGCATCCGCCCGCTGGACGGCATTCGCGTCGTCTCCCTCGAACATGCCGTGGCCGCGCCCTTTGCCACGCGCCAGCTGGCCGATCTCGGCGCGCGCGTGGTCAAGGTGGAGCGCCCCGGCGTGGGTGATTTCGCGCGCGGCTACGACGAGACCGTCAATGGCCAGGCTTCGCACTTCGTCTGGCTCAACCGCGGCAAGGAGAGCCTGACGCTCGACCTCAAGCAGGACGAGGCGCAATCCGTGCTGCACCGCCTGCTGGCCGATGCCGACGTGCTGGTGCAGAACCTGGCTCCCGGCGCGGCAGCGCGCATGGGACTGGATTTCGATACGCTGCACCCGCGCTACGGCAAGCTGATCGTCTGCGATATCTCGGGCTACGGCGATGCCGGGCCCTATCGCGACAAGAAGGCGTACGACCTGCTGATCCAGGCCGCCGCCGGGCTGATCGGCATCACGGGCAGCGCGGACGAACCATCGCGCGCGGGCATTTCGATTGCCGACATCGCGGCCGGCATGTACGCCTACAGCGGCATCCTCTCCGCGCTGCTGCAGCGCGGGCGCACGGGCCAGGGCCTGCGCGTGGAAGTAACCATGCTGGAGGCGCTGACCGAGTGGATGAACTACGCGCTGTACTTCGGCCACTACGGCGGCAACGCTCCGGCGCGCTTCGGCGCCTCGCATCCGGCCATCGCGCCTTACGGCGTGCACCGCACCGGCGACGGCGGCAGCGTGATCTTCGGGCTGCAGAACGAGCGCGAATGGCAGGCCTTCTGCAACAAGGTGCTGGCGCAGCCCGAATTGCTAAAGGACGAGCGTTTCTCCTCCAACTCGGGGCGCGTGAAGAATCGCGGCGAACTGACCGCGCTGATCGAGGCACGCTTCGCGCCAATGACGGTGACGCAGGTGGAAGCGCTGCTCGACGAAGCGCAGATCGCCAACGCGCCGATGAACGACATCGAGGCCGTGTGGAACCACCCGCAACTGGCGGCACGCGGGCGCTGGCGCGAAGTGGCCAGCCCCGGCGGCCCCATCGGCGCGCTGCTGCCGCCGGCCAACCTGTCGGGTGTGGAACCGGTGATGGGCGACGTGCCGGCGCTCGGCGCGCATAGCGCGGTCATCCTGGCGGAGCTGGGCTACGGCGCGGACGAAATCGCCAGGATGGCGGACAGCAAGACGATTTGAGCCTCGGAACCAGGCCATGACGTCTGCGCACAATTTCGCGCAGGCGTGGCTCCCCTCTCCCGCTGGTGTGGGAAAGGGGAGGAAAACAGAAAGACGAACAACCACCCCGAACACCGTCCGGAGCCGGCATGAGCCAAGCCACTGACCACCCCTACCCTACCCGCCAGCTGTGCGAGTTCCTGGCCCGCTTCACGCTGGCCGACGTGCCCGCCGAAGTGGTGGAGCGCACCAAGGACCTCTTCCTCGACTGGATTGCCTCGGCCATCGCCGGCAAGGACGCTCCCGCCGTGCGCAAGCTGCAGGAGTTCGTCGCCGCCATGGGCCCGCAGCAGGGCCCGGCCGAAGTGCTGGTGGACCGCCGCCGCACTTCGCCCTACTTCGCCGCGCTGATCAACGGCGCGTCCTCGCACGTGGTGGAGCAGGACGACGTGCACAACAGCTCGGTGCTGCATCCCGCCGCCGTGGTGTTCCCCGCGGTGATCGCCGCCGCCCAGACTGAAGGCAAGAGCGGCGCGGACGTGCTGCTGGCCTCCATCGCCGGCTACGAAGCGGGCATCCGCATCGGCGAATTCATGGGCCGTTCGCACTATCGCGTGTTCCACACCACCGGCACCGTCGGCACGCTGGCGGCGGCCGCGGCCGTGGCCAAGCTCTACGGCATGGATGCCGAGGGCATCAACCAGGCGCTCGGCTCGGCCGGCACCCAGGCCGCCGGCCTGTGGGAATTCCTGCGCGACGCCGCGGACTCAAAGCAACTGCACACCGCCAAGGCCGCCGCCGACGGCCTGATGTCCGCGTGGATCGCGCGCGCGGGCTTCACCGGCGCCAGGCGTATCCTGGAAGGCCCGCAGGGCATGGCCGCCGGGATGTCCAGCGACGCCAACCCGGCCGCGCTGACCGACGGCCTGGGCAAGCGCTGGGCCACCGCCGAAACCTCCTTCAAGTTCTTCGCCTCGTGCCGCCACACGCACCCGGCGGCCGATGCCCTCAAGGACCTGATGCTGCGCGAGGCACTCCGCGCGGACCAGATCGCCGGCGTGACCGCGCACGTGCACCAGGGCGCCATCGACGTGCTTGGCCCGGTGACCGATCCCAAGACCATCCACCAGGCCAAGTTCTCCATGGGTACGGTACTGGGACTGGTGGCGGTGCACGCGCACGCCGGCCTGGGCGAATTCGAGGACCATGCGCTGCAGGACGCAAAGGTAGCCGCCTTCCGCGACAAGGTGGAGATGGTGCTGGACGACGAGATCAATGCCGCTTACCCGCGCCAGTGGATCGGCCGCGTTACGGTGAAGACCACCGACGGCCGCACGCTGGCGGGCCGCGTGGATGTGCCGAAGGGCGATCCGGGCAATACGCTGTCGCGCCCGGAACTCGAAGCCAAGGCGCTGCAGCTGGGCGCCTTCCGCCACGGCGCGGGCGAGGCCGAGATGCGTGCGATCATTGCCCGCGTGTGGGCGCTGGAAAAACAGGCGAACGTCAACGACTGGCTGCCCGTCACCAAGTAACGCCCCATCCTGACGAGACCCGCTTCATGTCCACCGCCATCACCTACCTGTTCGTGCCGGGCGACCGGCCCGAACGCTTCGACAAAGCGGCCGCCGCCGCGCCAGACGCGCTGATCCTCGATCTCGAGGATGCCGTGCATCCGGACGCCAAGCCAGCCGCGCGCACGGCCATTACCTCGTGGTTGCTTGAACGTGGCGCACAGGCGCAGGCCTATGTGCGCATCAACGACACCAGCTCCGCCGCCTTCGCCGCCGATATGGACTGGCTGCGCGCGCTGCCGTCCGACGCGCCGCTGGCGGGCCTGCTGGTGCCCAAGGCCGAAGACCCGGCCGCGCTTGGCGAGATCGCCCGGGCGCTGGCGCAGGTCAACCCGCAAGGCCGCATCGTGGCGATCATCGAAAGCGCGCGCGGGCTGCACGGCATCGACGCGGTCGCCACCGCGCGCGGCGTGTCGCGGCTGGCTTTCGGCTCCCTGGACTTCGCCGTGGACCTCGGCTGCGCCCATACGCGTGAAGCCTTGCTGATGGCGCGCTCGCGCATCGTGCTGGCCTCGCGCGTGGCGGCACTGCCGCCGCCCGTGGACGGCGTCACCACCGCGCTCAAGGACGAAGCCGTGCTGGCCGACGACGTGGCGCACGCGCGCGCGCTCGGCTTTGCCGCCAAGCTGTGCATCCACCCCGCCCAGCTTGCCGCGGTGCGCGCTGGCTTCCTGCCCACGGCGGAGCAACTGGACTGGGCGCAGCGCGTGCTGGCCGCCACCGCCAGTGGCAGCCACGCGGTACAGGTCGACGGCAAGATGGTCGACCGCCCCGTCATCGAACAGGCCCGGCGCATCCTCGCGCTGGCAAACCACCCCGCAGCGAACCAGCCATGACCCAACTCGAAACCCTGCGCGCCTGGATCGGCCGCAGTGAAAGCCGCACCGAGACCCTTGCCCCCGAGCCCGTGATCGGCCTCGCGGCCACCCTGGACCTCGATGGCGAAGCGCTGGTACGCGGCCCGTTGTCGCCGCTGTGGCACTGGCTCTACTTCCTGCCGCGCGCGCCGCAGCGCGAGCTCGGGCGGGACGGCCACCCGGCGCTGGGCGGCTTTATGCCGCCGGTGCCGCTGCCGCGCCGCATGTGGGCCGGCGGCGAGCTGGATTTCCACAAGCCGCTGCGGGTGGGCGATACCGTCACCCGCACGTCCACTGTGCGCAATGTCGAGCACAAGAGCGGGCGCAGCGGCGAGCTGTGGTTCGTCACCGTGGAACATGCGCTGACGGTCGACGGCGAGACCGCGCTGAGCGAGCGTCACGACCTGGTCTACCGCGCCATGCCGGAACCGGGACAGCCGCTGCCGCCGCGCCCGCGCCTGGCGCATCAGGCCCAGTGGCAGCGCCAGTTGCGCGCCGACCCGGTCATGCTGTTCCGCTTCTCGGCGCTCACCTTCAACGGCCACCGCATCCACTACGACCACGACTATGTGCGCGACGTGGAAGGCTACCCCGGCCTGGTCGTGCACGGCCCGCTGCAGGCCATGCTCACGCTGGACCTGCTGGCGCGCGAGATGCCCGGCGCCACGGTGCGCCGCTTCGGCTTCCGCGGGCTGGCGCCGATGTTCGATCACGACCTGGTGACCGTAGGCGGCACGCTCGATGCCGCCACACCTGGCAAGGTCACGCTGTGGACCGGCGACGATGCCGGCGGCCAGTCGATGGAGGCATGGGCCGTGGTGGAGAACTGACCGGCACGCAGGCGAAGGACAGCAGGACATCTACAACATCGGGGTAACGGGGAACCACATCAACAGGAGAATTCCGATGCATGCAGTCCGCAACACCCGGTCCCACATCCGGCGCAGAATCCGGCACATCGCCAGCGCCGCCCTCGTCCTGTGCGGCGCCACGCCTGCGCTCGCGCAGCCAGCGCAGCAAGCCCAGTCCTACCCCACCCGCCCGGTGACGCTGATCGTGCCCTACGCGCCCGGCGGCACCACCGACGTGGTGGTGCGCCAGTTCGCCGTGGCCTTGCAAAAGGCGCTGGGCCAGACCGTGGTGGTCGACAACAAGCCCGGCGTGGCCGGCACCATGGGCGCGCTCGCGCTCAGGCAGGCGAAGCCCGACGGCTATACGCTCTCGATGATGCCGGTGACCGTATTCCGCCAGCCCTTCATCCAGAAGACCGCCTTCGATCCGGCACACGATTTCACCTACCTCTCGCGCATCACCGGCTACACCTTCGGCGTGGTGGTGCGGGCCGATTCACCGTGGAAGAACTGGAGCGATTTCCTGCGCGACGCGCGCGCCCGGCCGGGCACCGTCAGCTACGGCTCGCCGGGCCAGTTCAGCTCGCCGCATATCACCATGATCGAGCTGGTCACCAAGGAGAAGCTGACGGTCAACCACGTCCCGTTCAAGGGCGATGCCGATTGCCTGAACTCTCTGATGGGCAACCATGTGCAGCTTTGCGCAGCCGGCAGTTCCGCCGGCACGCTGGTCGATGCGGGCAAGCTGCGCTGGATCAACCTGTGGACGGCGCAACGCTCGCCGCGCTGGCCCGACGCCCCTACGCTGCGCGAGCTGGGCTACGACATCGTCTCCAACTCGCCCTACGGCGTGGCCGGCCCGAAAGGCATGGACCCGAAAGTGGTCGGCATCCTGCAGGATGCGCTGCGGCGGGCTGCCGAAGACCCGCAGCACCTTGCCGCGCTAAAGCGGCAGGATCAGGACCTGATGTACCTGGACAGCGCCGGCTACACCCGCTTTGCCATGCAGCAGATCGCACAGGAGAAAGCGCTGGTGGAACGGCTGGGCATCAAGCCCGATTGATCCATCGCCCTCGCCGCGCCAGGCCGTGGCGCAGCGCGGGTTCTTCTGCTTGCGCGCTTCTTCGCGCCACCAACCCCGACACCAACCGATGACCATCAAGCCCTCCGCAGCGAACCCCGAAGCTGCCAGCTTCGACCCGCGCAGCCACCGCATGTGCGAACAACGCTATTTCGAAGATTTCGTGCCCGGCGAACGCTTTGTGCTTCCCTCGCGCACCATGACCGAGGCGCTGTTCGCCGCCTTCCAGCTGGCTAGCGGCGACAACCATCCCGTGCATTACGACGCGGAGTACTGCCGCGCCCACGGCATGCCGCACATGCTGGCGCACGGCTACCAGGTACTGATCCAGACCGCGGCGGGCGCCGGGCTGTTCCCGCACATGGTGGAAGAGTCGTTGAAGGGCTTTCTCGACCAGAGCAGCCGCTTCCTGCATCCGGTCTACGCGGGAGACACGCTGTACAGCACGCTGGAAGTCAGCGAACTCGCGCCGAACCGCCCCACTGGCGTGCTGACCTTGCGCTCGACGGTACACAACCAGCACGGCGTGCTGGTGCTCGACGGCGTGCAGCGCTACCTGCTGCGCAAGCGCGCACCGGCCGCCTGAACGGCGCCGGGAAAAAAAGGGTTCATTCGACCGCTGCCGTAGCTCCCCTCTCCCACAATTCGGGGAGGGGAACCATCCGGCCTCAATCCACCTGGATATTCGCCGTCTTCACCACCCCGCCCCACAGCTTCAGTTCGCGCTGGATACGATCGGCCAGCGGCTTCGGCCCGGTGATATTGAGGTCATAGCCGCCCTGCGTCATGCGCTGCTGAAAGGCAGGATCATCGCCGATGGCCTTTTGCGCCTTGACCAGCTTGTCCACCACGTCGGCGGGCATTTTCTGCGGGCCGATCAGCGCGTACCAGCCGGTCAGGTCGTAATTCTTCATGCCGGACTCGACCATCGTCGGCACCGTCGGCAGCGCCGCGTTGCGCGTCTTCGACGTCACCGCCAGCGCGCGCACCTTGCCGCCCTGGATATAGCCGATGGCGGTGCCCGTGATATCGAACATGAACGTGACCTTGCCGCCGATCACATCGGCCATCGCAGGCGAATTGCCCTTGTACGGCACATGCAGCATCTTGACCCCGCTCATCTGCGCCAGCCACTCGGCCGACAAGTGGTTCGAGGCGCCGACACCGGCCGAGCCGAAGCTCACGCCCTCGGGATGCTTGCGCGCGTACTCGACCAGCTCGCCTACGTCCTTCGCCGGGAAGTCCTTGTTGATCAGCAATACGTTGGTGTAATCGGTGATCAGGCCGATGTAGGTGAAATCCTTGTTCGGGTTGAAGTTCACCGACTTCTGGATCAGCGGCGTCATGGTCATGGTCGGGCTGGCCACGAAGTAGAGCGTGTAGCCGTCCGGCGTCGCGCGCGCGGTCAGGTCCGCGGCGATGGCGCCGCTGGCGCCGGCGCGGTTGTCCACCACCACCGGCTGCTTGAGCGCGCGGCCCAGGTAATCGGCATAGATGCGCGCGGCGGTATCGACCGGACCGCCAGGGGCGTAGCCCACGATCAGCTTCACGGGCCGCGTGGGATAGCTGTCCGCCATTGCCGTGCCTTGCACCAGCGCCAGCAGCGCGCCAGCCATCATCATCCATCGTTTCATCTGTCTCCTCCTTGTTGTGTGTTCTGCCAGCCCCCGGTTTGCCGGGGCGCTGGCGGCTAGTACGCTTCGACCCGCGGCGAAGCGGTGGCGGCGGCACCGGCCGCCGCAGGTCATGCCGCTACGGCGCCGCCGTCCAGCATGGCGCGCAGCGGCTGCTTCAGGAGCTTGCCGCTGGCGGTGGTGGGAATGGTCTCGATCACGCGGATCTGCGCGGGCCGCTTGTACGGCGCCAGGCTTTCCCGCAGGTAGGCTTCCAGGGCGGCGAGGTCCAGTTTCACGCCCGGTTGCGTTTCAACAAAGGCCACGACTTCTTCGTTGCCGTCGGCTGCCGCGCGCCCGACCACGGCGGACTGGCGCACGCCGGGGAAGGCATTGATGACGGACTCCACCTCGATCGGGTAGACGTTGAAGCCCGAGCGGATGATCAGGTCCTTGGAGCGGCCCACGATAAACAACGCGCCGTCTTCACCGAGGAAACCGAGATCTCCGGTGTTGAGCCAGCCGCCCGGCAGCAGCGCCTCGGCGGTCTGCTCCGCGTTGCGGAAATAGCCGCGCATCACGCCGGGGCCGCGCACGCGGATCTGGCCGCGTTCGCCGGCGGGCATCGGCTCGCCCTGCTCGTTGGTGATGTTGATCTCCACGCCTTCGACGATGTAGCCGGCCGAGCAATCGGCGCGCGGCGCATCCATGCGGGTGATGAACAGCGAACCGGCGTATTCGGTGATGCCGTAGCCGTGATGCAGCGGCTGGCCGAACCATGCCTCGGTGTCGCGCTTGAGGGTCGGGTCCAGCGGCGCGCCGCCGGTATAGAGATAGCGCAGGCGGGGAAACGCCGCGGCGCCGCTCTCCAGCGACGACTCCCGCGCCACCGCCATGATGCGCGTGAACATGGTCGGCACGCCTTGCAGCATGGTGACACCGGGCGATGCCAGCGCGGCGAAGACATCGGCGGCATCGAAGCGGGGGCGCATCACCAGGCTGGCGCCGGCGTACAGCGTGGCCATCAGCACGGTGGCGATGCCGAAGATGTGCGACAGCGGCAGCGCGCAGTAGGCGATATCGTCCGGCCCCAGGTTGCGCGAGGTTGCCGAGATCCGCGCGAAGACCGTCAGGCCGGCGTGCGGCACCATCACGCCCTTGGGCGCGCCGGTAGTGCCGGAGGTGTAGATCAGCGTGGCAACGTCGCGCGCCTGGGCGGCATCCACGCGCGCGGGCACCTGTTCGGCGCGCAGGCTGGCGAAGTCCGGATCGAGCGCGGCGCAACCGGTGGGCTGCGCCCCAAGCCGCCTGCCGTGGGCGGCGGCCACATCGGAGACATGGTTGGTAAAGAACGTCAGCAGCGGCTCGGCATGAGCGCGGATGCCGTCGATCTCGCGCGGCGAAAGCCGCGCGTTGACCTGGATCGGCCAGGCGTGCAGTGCGCTGCAGGCGAACAGCATCACCACCATCTCGGCGCAGTTCTCGCCCACCACCATCACGCGGTCGCCCTGCCCTACGCCTTGCGCGGCGAGCCAGTCGCGCGTGGCCGTGATGCGCTCCCACAGCGCGCCGTAGCTGAGCACGCCGCCGGTCTCGTACAGGCAGGGAGCCTGGGGCGATTGCTCGGCCCAGTGCCGGGGGATGTCATGGATGAACTCGGGACGGAAGGAGGACATGATGCGAGTGATGATGAGGTTGGAACCGGACGGACCCGGAAGAGACGCAGAGCAAGCTCACTGATCCAGGTGGATGTGAGCCGACTTGATCAGGCCGTCCCACTTCTGGTACTGGGTGCGCATATACGTACCGAACTGCGCCGGCGTGGAAGGAAAGGGCACGGTGCCCTGGCTTGCCAGCCGCGCCGCCAGCTCGGGCTGCGCGAGCGCAGCCACGATCTCGGCGTTGAGGCGGTCGACCACGGCCGCCGGCGTATTGGCGGGCGCCACCACACCGAACCACGCGGTCAGCTCGTAGCCGGGCACGCCGGCCGCCGCCAGCGTCGGCACGCCGGGCAACTGCCCGGACGGCGTGGCGGCGGTGACCGCCAGCGCCCGCACGCGGCCATCGCGCACATAGGGCAAGGCGGTGGAAATGCTGTCGAACATCATGGTGAGGCGCCCGCCGATGAGGTCGGTCATGGCCGGTGCGCTGCCCTTGTACGGCACATGCTCGATGCGCACGCCCGCCAGGTGGGTGAACAGTTCACCGGCGAGGTGCGAGGACGAACCGTTGCCGAAGGAGCCGTAGCTCAGCTTGCCGGGCTCGCGCCGCGCCAGCGCCAGCAGTTCGGCCACATTGCGCGCGGGCACCGCGGGGTGCACCACCAGTACGTTGGGCAGGTAGGCCACCGAGGCCACCGGCGCGAAATCCTTGAGCGGGTCGTAGCCGGGCTTGTCGTAGAGGCTCTTGTTCACGGCCAGCGAGCCGAAGGTGCCGAACAGCAGGGTGTAGCCGTCGGCCGGCGCGCGCGCCACCGCCACGGCGGCGATATTGCCGCCCGCGCCAGGCCGGTTCTCGATGACCACCGGCTGGCCCAGCCGTACTGAAAGTGCGTGGCTGACCTCGCGAGCCAGCAGGTCCGTGGCGCCACCCGGCGGGAAGGGCACGACCAGCCGCACCGGTTTGTCCGGATAGGCCGCAAACGCGCTCGCGGTGGCGGCAAGCCATCCGCAGAGCACGAACCATTTTGTCCAGCGTGACATCGCCCGTCTCCTCGGCGTTGATTGTGTTTTTGCTGCGATGGAACTGCGCCAGTGTGAGCCAGGCGCCGGTGGCGTGCTATTTGGATTTGGCTAAGGCCGTGTTCTGCCCGGCACGTGCGCCTGCGCAGGGCCGGCATCGGTTAGGAAGCGCAAAAGGACGGCTTTGTCATTCCGGAAGAAGCGAACGTCCGCCCCCCCATAGAATCGCAGCATCGTATCGAAGTGGCGGCCGGCGGCCAGCCTTTCCCAACCGAGGGGACAAGCAGATGGATTTGCGTTTCAACGCGGCGGAACAAGCGTTCCGCGAAGAGGTTCGGGGTTTTGTGCAGGGCAGCCTGCCCGCGGATATCCGGGACAAGGTGCTGGCCCACCAGCGCGTCGAGAAGGACGACTACGTGCGCTGGCACCGCATCCTGCACGCGCAGGGCTGGGGCGCGCCGACCTGGCCCACGGAATGGGGCGGCACGGGCTGGAACGCGCTGCAGCGTCTGATCTTCGAGATTGAGGCCTTCCGCGCGGGGGCGCCGCGCCTGCTGCCCTTCGGCCTGACCATGATCGGGCCGGTGCTGATGAAATATGCCAGCCAGGAACATAAGGAACGCTTCCTGCCGCGCATCCCCACGGTCGAGGATTTCTGGTGCCAGGGCTACTCCGAGCCCGGCTCCGGTTCCGACCTGGCCTCGCTCAAGACCCGCGCCGTGCGCCAGGGCGACCGCTACATCGTCAACGGCCAGAAAACCTGGACCACGATGGCGCACTTTGCCGACTGGATCTTCTGCCTGGTACGCACCGACACCGAAGCCAAGCCGCAGGAAGGCATCTCGATGCTGCTGATCGACATGAAGACGCCGGGCGTGACGGTGCGCCCGATCGTCACGCTCGACGGCGGCCACGACGTCAACGAAGTCTGGTTCGAGGACGTGGAAGTGCCCGTGGGCAACCTGCTGGGCGAGGAAAACCGCGGCTGGACCTACGCCAAATACCTGCTGGGCCACGAGCGCACCGGCATTGCCGGCATCGGCCACTGCAACCGCGAACTGCGCCAGCTCAAGCATTACGCCGCGCAAGCCACCGATGGCGCCGGCCGCCCGCTGATCGACGATGTACGCATGCGCGACAAGATCGCCCGCATCGAGATGGACATCATGGCGCTGGAAATGCTGCTGCTGCGCGTCGCCACGCAAGACGCGGGCCGCGGCCCCGGCCCGGAAGCCTCCATCGTCAAGATCCGCGGCTCCGAGATCCAGCAGGACCTGGCCATGCTGCAGATGGAAGTAGCCGGCCCCAATGCCTGGCCGTATTCGCCGCGCTGGCTCGAAGCCGGCGAAGCGCCGCCGGCCGATGCGCCGCTGCACGCCCCGGCGTGGGCCGCGCCCGCCGCCTCGACGTACTTCGACATGCGCAAGACATCGATCTACGGCGGCACCACGGAAGTACAAAAGAACATCATCTCCAAGATGATCCTGGGCTTCTGAAGCCACGGAAGACGTCAGAGACTCCGCAAAACCCGGGATTCAAGGAACAGGCACAGCCATGGACTTTAACTACAGCGAAGAGCAGCAGATGCTGGCGGACAGCCTGCGCCGCTTCATCGACACCGAATACACCTTCGACAAACGCCGCAAGAACGCCCGCGGCGGCGGCAGCTTCGACCGCGCCACCTGGGCACAGCTTGCCGAGATGGGTGTGCTGGGCCTGACCGTGCCCGGCGAGTACGGCGGCTTTGGCGAAAGCGCCGCAAGCCAGCTCGTGGTGCAGCGCGAACTCGGGCGCGGCCTGGTGCTGGAACCAGTCACGCCCACTGCCGTGATGTCCGCCGCCGTGCTGAACGCCTACGGCAGCCAAGCCCAGAAAGACGAATGGCTGCCCGCGATCGCCACCGGCGAACGCGTCGTCACCCTCGCCTACCTGGAGCCCACCACCCGCTACCGCCCCGAGACCGCGCGCGCCGGCGCCGAGCGCAAGGGCGACGGCTATGTACTCAACGGCAACAAGAGCCTGGCCTGGCACGGCGAAGCCGCCGACGCCTTCCTGCTCACCGCGCGCATCGCCGGCAGCAACGAACTGGCGCTGTTCCTGGTCCCGCGCGACGCCACCGGACTCACGGTGCGCGGCTACCCCACCATGGACGGCCTGCGCGCCGCCGACCTTGCCTTGCAGAACGTCGCGGTAGACGCCACCGCGCTGGTAGGAGACGCGGCCGACGGCCTGGCCGCCCTGCTCCACGGCATCGACCACGGCATTGCCGCGCTCTGCGCGGAAGCCGCCGGCGCGATGGAAAAACTGATCGAAATCACCGGCGAATACCTGCGCACGCGGCAGCAGTTCGGCAAACCGCTGGCGGCGTTCCAGGCCCTGCAGCACCGGATGGCCGACATGCTGGTACAGAAAGAACTGGCGCTGTCGATGGCGTATGTGGCAGCGCAAGCGCTGGACGAAAGCGACCCCGCGCAACGGCGGCGAATGCTGAGCGCCGCGAAGGTAACTGTGGCCAAGGCCGGGAGAATTGTCGGCCAGCAAGCGGTGCAGCTACACGGCGGCATGGGGATGACGGATGAGCTGGAGGTAGGGGATTACTTCAAGCGATTGACGATGATCGATCCGCTGCTGGGAGACAGTGATTACCACGTGCAGCGATATGGAGAAGTAATGACAGCATGAGGAATTGAACTGGATTTCATTAAAAAAATCCAGTTCAACTGCCCAGAAAAAAATGCAGGCCAAACGGCGCAACGATTATCCGTCCGGCCCTGCGGCAATCACGTCTCCGGCAGAAAAACGCATCAAAGCCTCGCAAGCCCCCCTCATCCCCGCAACGGGAAACAGGACCCAACGGGCGCGAATAAAGGCGAGGAAGCCAGGTCACAAGTCGGTGTAGCCGTGTGGAGCGCCCCCAAGGGCGGGCCACACCCCAACGCGATGCGAAGCGAGCCGTCAAGGTGTCCAGGCCGTATGGGGCGCCTCGTCGGCAGGCAAAAAGAGYGGAAAAGAGGGACCCATGTTTGAGTATCGCCTTAAGGCGATGCGAGTTTGGGTCCCGGCCGCTCTTTTTGTCTGCCGACGAGGGGGGGGTCGCCCCATCCGGCGCGCTTCTTTGCCTACTTTCTTGGCAAGACAAGAAAGTAGGTCGCCTCCCCGAAGGGGAGGTGAAACTGCCTTTGACTTTAAGCCTTTAAGCCTTTAAGCCTTTAAGCCTTTGAACTTAATCAGTTGAATTTGAATTTCAAACCCTCAAATCACCAACTCAATCAAAAACGGCCCCGACCGCGCATTCGCCATACTAAACAACTCCGCAAACCGCCCCATATCCTCAGCCCGCGCAGCCTCCACCCCCATCCCATTAGCCAACTGCACCCAGTTCAGATCCGGATTCCCGATATCCAGCATATCGAGCGCAGTCTTCCCCGGACTAGCCCCGACCCCGGCCAGCYCCCCCAGCAAAATCGCATACTTCCGGTTAGCCAGGATCACCACGGTAACGTCGAGCTTCTCGCGCGCCATGGTCCACAGCGATTGCAGCGTATACATGCCGGAACCGTCAGCCTGCAACGCAACCACCCGGCGTCCGGGCGCCGCCACCGCGGCACCGGTGGCCAACGGCAGGCCATCGCCGATCGCACCGCCGGTGAGCTGCAACCAGTCATGGGGCGCGGCATGCACGGTGCCCGGATAGAAAGCACGCCCAAAGCTGACGCTCTCTTCCACCACGATGGCTTGCTCGGGCAACAACGCAGTCAATGTCTGCGCCACGGCTTCGGAAGTCACCGCGCCCTTGGCGATCTCGTGCGAGGACACGGAGGCCGGCAGCGAAACCGCCGGCGCACCCAGTTCGTCGGCAAGGCGCGCGAGCGCTTCCGCCAGGTCTTGTTCCGGACGCGCCAGCACATGGATTTCCGCATCTTCCGGGTAGGGCCGCGGCGACTTGCCCGGGTAAGCGAAGAAGGTAACCGGCGGCGGCGCGCCTACCAGGATCACATTGCGGATGCCGGCCAGCTTGGCGAGCGATGCGTCGCCGGAGTACGGCACCCGGTCCACATTGAAGCGGCCGCGGCCGCGCGTCACGCGCGCGTTGGACATCGGCGTGATCAGGCGGGCGTCGGTGGCGGCGGCAATGCGGTGCGCGTCGGCCAGCGCGGCTTCGCGCAGCGCGGTGCCGGCCAGCACGATCAGCGTGGGCTGGCCCGAGCGCAACACGCGCGCGGCTTGCCCGATGGCATCCGGGGAGACCTTGGGCAGGGGAATCGGCGCCAGCGGCGCGGCCACCTTGCCGCCGGCATCCCAGCAGACGTCGGACGGCAGGATCAGGCTGGCCACCCCGCCCGGCGCGGCGCATGCGGCCTGTACCGCAGTGGCGGCATCCGCACCTACCGAAGCGGCATGCGTGGCAGTACGGGTCCAGACCGAGACGGGACGCGCCCAGCCTTCGGTGTCGGCGGTCAGCGGCGCGTCGAGCGGGCGATGGTAGGTGGCCTGGTCGCCAACGATATTGATCACCGGCGTCTGCGCGCGGCGCGCGTTGTGCAGGTTGGCCAGGCCATTGGCCAGGCCCGGGCCGCAATGCAGCAGCGTGGCGGCCGGCTTGTCCGCCATGCGGGCGTAGCCGTCGGCCGCGCCCGTCACCACGCCTTCGAACAGGCCCAGCACACAACGCATGCCGGGAATCCGGTCGAGCGCGGCGACGAAATGCATCTCGCTGGTGCCTGGATTGGCAAAGCAGGTGTCCACGCCGCAGGCCAGCAGCGTCCTGACCAGGCTCTCGGCGCCGTTCATCTCGCCCTGCCCGTTGTCTGCCTGGCGGGCATGGTTCCCTTGGTTGCGGTCGGTAGTCTGCATCTTGTTGATTTCCAGTTGGCAGGTAATTGAGTTGGCATCAGCATTGCGCGCCCGGCGCAAGCAGGTCGAAATCCAGGCACACGAACTCGCTCGGGAATTCGATGCGCGCGTAGTAGACGATCACGCTGTCGACGCAGGCGTAGCGCCGCAGCTCGGCCACCGGCGCGCCAACCGGCAAGGCCAGCCGGGCGGCCGATTCCGCGCCCGCCGCGATGATTGACAGGCGCTGCCTGGCGGCTGTGACCTTCAGTTGCGGGAAGCGGTCGAGCACCGGCACCGATGGGCCGTGGCGGAAGGCTTCGGGGTTACGCGCGAACACGCTGGCTTCGATGAAAACCTCGCCCAGCGCAAAGGGGCGCTGCTCGATCCGGTGCAGCCGGCGCAGGAAGTGATAGCCCGGCGCACGCGCCGCGCGGCAGGGCATGCCGAGGTCTTCCGGCAACGGCACGGTGCCGACGGATTCCGACAGCGCTTCGGTATCGAGCTGCTCGCCAACCGCAACCACCTGGTCCCAGCTGACTGGCAGCTTCAGCGCGCGGCGCTCACGGCAGCTTGCCTTGACGAAGGTGCCACGCCCGCGCTCGCGGGTCAGAAGGCCTTCCTCGTCCAGCAGCGAGAGTGCGTGGTGCATGGTCATGCGCGCCACGCCAAACTCGCGGCAGAGTTGTTCAAGCGACGGAATGCGCGCGCCCTGGCGCCATTCGCCGCTTTCGATATGGCGGCGGAAGATAGTGGCAAGCTGCAGGTAGACCGGCTGACGGCTGCGGGAAAGGAGATCGCTGTTGACAGGCAAGGCGGTGAAAGCTGGGTTCGGCATCTGCGGTGACGGCGGGCATGGCGCCAGCGCGCCGCCGCTATATGGAAGCGACCTACTTTAATAAGGTCTATAAACCTAGACTACTGGGGTTTACTGCAAGACGGACGAAAAAAAAGCGCGGGACGAAATCCCGCGCTGCCTGCATTTTTCTGGTTTGCATCCCCGGCGGGCCTGTCGCCCCCCTCTTTTACGCCGCGAGCGCCTCGGGGCCTGCCGGCGCAATGACTTGCGTCAGGACCGGCGCCGGCGTCATGGCCGGTACCGCGCCGGGCGCCGCGAGCCAGTCGCGCACCGTCGCCTGGATGGACTCGACCTGTGCCAGCTTGCGCCTGTAGGCCGAGCGCTTCTTGGACGGCAGCTCCATCACATCGCGGCGCGGCTGGCTGACCGGCATCGCGACATTGCCGCAGGCCAGCGGCTCGCCGCCCGACTCCATCCAGAACCCTTCGTAGTCGCAGAGGATCTCGCGTGGGGTATGGCGCTGGCGCCCCACATGGTTGTTCCTGCAAACGCCCACGATGCGTTGCACGTCCAGCGCGGCGGCAAAGGCGAGCAGTGCCTCCATCACCACATCCTTGGGACGCAGGCCTTCGCAGGCCTTGGTCGCTTCGCGGATCAGGTCGCGGCTGTTTTCGCCCATGGGCCCTTGCAGCCCGCCCACGAAGATCTCCGGCCCGGTCTTGCCTTGCACCAGATAGAAACTAAGCTGGCTCAGGCAGACGCCAGTGGCCGTATCGCGCCAGTAGAAAGCCAGTTCGCCTTCCTTGGGATTGGGCCCGGAGTCGGCCAGGTGCAGTGCGTACCGCCCTTCGCCCACCGGGCATTCGAGGCCGCCGCCCAGGTAGATCCGCTCGTTAAGCGCCAATGGCACCAGCGTATTCAAAATCCGGTAGTGCTCCAGCACGATACGCATGCGCTCGCGGAAACGCAGCCCATATGCGCCGAGCGGACGATATGGACGCTCCAGCAGTGCGGGCCTGGCGAGGGCGACGCGCTGCATCAGCGCGCAGGAACTCACCGCTTGTAGCCAGCTGCGTACCGCCTTATGGCGGAATGCCGAGCTTCCAATCAGCTTGATACGCCTGAGCCACCACTTTCTGCCGCCCGGCGGGTGGCAGAAAGCCGACAGCGCAGCGAGAGCCCCCAGATAACGAAAATAGAAAAAAGGTCCGAGATCCAGAAAGAATCCCTTGGCACTAAGCCCCGATAGCCATTGAAGGCTCGAGATTGGTCCTTGCACGACTTGACGCTCTCCTGTTACCCAATGCAGCAAAGCCGGTGCCCGGTCTTGTGGTGCGCTGCCCTTGCGATCGACACGTCCGCGCTTGCCAGGCGGCAAGCTGCGGCCCTGCCGGGCCCGGATCACGAGGCATGGCCGGCGGCCTGGCAGAGCCTCCGGGTAAACGTATCGCCTCGTAATACTTCGTAACGAATAGTAATACTTCCGGTTGACATGAACACAAGTCATTACCGGCAGAGAGCAAAAAAAACCAGCCGACGCCGGCCGGCCATGCCCTGGGGAATGGCATAGGTCGGGCGTTCGGCGCACCGGCCGGCGTTCCGCGGCGAATTACGAGCGAGCGGCTACGGACAGGCCGACGCGCGGCCGGCCCCCGTGGGCAAAGGCCCGAATCCCGGCTTGCCCGGCGATCCGGGTTAACCAGATGTCGAAGGGCGGAATCATGTCTCAGAGGGCACAAGCTTGCTGGCGGCGCTCACGGCAGGTAGCCCAGCACCCGCCACCAGAAATAGTCCAGYGGCAACAGCACCAGCAAGGTCAGCGCGGCCAGTGCCAGGCACAGCCGGGTGCCCTCGCGCAGCCCTACCCCGCCGAGCTGCATCGCAATCACGATGGGCGGCGACTGGTAGGGGAAAAACACCGTCGAAAACACCGGTACCTGCAGCATCAGCACTGCTTCGAGCGACAAACCCGTGGCCTGCGCCAGTTGCCTGGCCAGCGGCGTCAGCACCGCCGGCAAGCCGGGCAGCGTCGTCATCAGGCCCAGRCTCGCCCCGACCGCGCCCAGCGCGGCCACGTTGGCAGCGGTATGTCCCGGCGAGAGCGGCAGCCAGCGCAGCAGCGCCGCGCTGATGGCCGTCCCCAGCCCGGTCGACTCCACCACGGCGCCCAGGCCAAGGAAGCCTGCTACATAGATGAGGGGCGTGAGATGCACCTGCTCGGCCAGCATGCGCGAGGACACCAGGCCCACGCCAGGCAGCAGGCAGACGATGCATGCAGCCAGCGAGATCCAGGCAGGCGAGATGCCGTGCAGGGTATCCGTGGCAAACCCCGCCACGGCCAGCGCCAGGATCGCCGCCAGCAGCTTTTCCTGGCGGCTCGGCGCGCCCGCTTCCTGGTGGGGCAGTGCCGCGATCGGCCCGTGCTCCGGAAACATCCGGCATACCAGCCAGACCAGCATGAAGGTCTTCAGCACGCCAAGGATGGGAAAATGCAGCAACAGGTAGCTGCCGTAGCTTAGGTTGACGCCATACAGCGAACTCGCCGCGCCGAGCAGCACGCTATTCGGGATATTGGCCGGCAGGATGGTGGTGGGCGGCATATAGCTGGCCGCCGCCACGGTCAGCACCATGCCGATGCGGCCGTTGGAGCCCGGCGCGAAGCCGAGCCGGTCAGCCAGCGCCAGCACGATCGGCATCAGAAGCAGGACACGCCCGGTGGTCGATGGCATCAGGAATGCCAGCCCCACCGCGCTCAGCGCCACGGTGCCGATCACCTGCCGGTAGCTGCCCACCCGGCCGCGGAAAATAATAGCCGCCAGCCGCTGCGCCAGCCCGGTCTGGCGCAAGGCCACCCCGGTTACGGCGCCGCCGAACATCAGCCACCACGCGGTGGAGGCGAAGCCCGAGAACACGACGGAAGCCGGCGCCACATGCAGCAGGATGGCGCACAGGAAGAACAGCAGGGTGGTGGCCGGCTCCGGCAACACGCCAAGCGCCCAGCAGCACACCGTCGACAGCACCAGCGCGGCCGCCAGCACGAGCGCGTCGGGTGCGCCGGTGGCGCGTCCCGCCAGCCACACCGCCGCCACGCACAGGGCAATGACCGTGGCGGCGCGCACGCTGTCCGATAGCTTGCCGGCCGGCGCGGTACCGGCGCCCGCCTTTGGCGCGGAAGCCGCCTGCCCGGCGAGACTGGCGGGAAGAGTGGCGGGGGGCGACAAGCCAGGCCGGCTGCTATTGCTCATGCTAAGGAACTCCGTGGTGCCGATGCGATGAGCGTCATCGTAGGGCGGCACGAAGTGGCTGGGTTACACTTCTCGGGCAATTTCTTACGAATTTCAGCCACCGCCGCGAAGCGCGGCCAATGCGGACATCGGCGGCGACAAGGAGCAACACCGGATGCCACGCACCACCTACCAGCCTGTCCCGCTGACAGAGCCCACCGCCGGGCAGCCGGTCATCGTGCACCTGCGCCTGCCACCACCCAACGCGATCATTCGCCGCCACCGGCATTCGTGGGGGCAGGTCTCCTGTCCCCTGCGCGGCAGCATGCGCGTGACCGCGGCGGGGACCACCTGGGTGGTGCCGACCATGCGCGCGGTATGGATACCGCCGGACGTGGAACATGAAGTGGTCACGCTGGGCGAGGCCGCGCTCCACGCCTGCTATGTGCTGCCGGCGGCGTCGCCGCTGTCGCTCGCCACGTGCTCAGTCCTGGAAGTGTCGCCACTGATGCGCCACCTGATGATGGCCCTGACCGAAGCCGCCAGCCTGTCCGAGCGGCGGCGCCATCTGAGCGCCGCCCTGCTGATCGAGGAACTGCGTGCCGCCCCCACCCTCTGGCCGGGGCTCGCGCTGCCGACCGACCGCCGCCTCAAGGCACTGTGCGACGCCCTGATGGAGCAGCCCGGTTCGGCATTGAGCCTGGCGCAATGGGCAGAACTGACGGGCGCCAGCGAACGTACCCTGGCGCGCCTGTTCCGCACCGAGCTGCGCACCAGCTTTGCCGCGTGGCGCCAGCAGCTGCGGCTTGCGCACGCCGTCGACCTGATGAGCCGGGGCAAGCCGCTGGCGCATGTGGCATCCGAGACCGGCTATGCCAATGCCGGTGCGTTCTCCACCATGTTCCGGCGCGCGCTGGGCAAGGCGCCCCGGGACTTCATGGCGCGCAGGTCCGGCGAGTAGCACGCGGCGAAGCCACCCTGAGCACCTCGCTGGCTGCCCGGCCGCTCAGGAACCGCCCCGCTCCTCCCCCGCATCCGGGGCTGGCACCGTGGCATCGTGCGCGGCCAGCTTGAGCATGGCGTGCGCCGCCTTGCCCAGTGCATCACGCTCGCCGTCATCCAGCGCGGCGGCCAGGGCCTCCTCCAGCCACACGGTGCGGGCGTGCATATCGTTGGCCAGCACATCGCCGCCCTTGGGCGTCAGCGAGATCAGGATTTCCCTCCGGTCGGCTTCATTCCTCTCGCGCTGGATCCAGCCCGCCTGTTCCAGCTCGGCGATCAGCCGGGTGAGGGACTGGGGCGCAAGGCGCTCTTCAGCGGCCAGGCGCGACACGGGGACCGAGCCCGTCCGTTTCAGCGTACGCAGCAGGCTGATTGCCGCGAGGCTTGCCGATCCGTCCGGGCGCTCCGCGCGCAACCGGCGGCCGAGCGCCAGGACGCCGCGCACGATCAGGCCAACTTGCTGGTTTTTCTCCGTCAAGATGACGCAGCGCGTGGCCGGAACCATCCTCGGCGTGATCGGCGCGGCCCTGCTGCTGGGCCATCAGCTCCCTTCCCGGGTCGTCGCTTTCAACGCTGGATGGCTGGCGGGCATCCGGCCGTTGCTGCGGCTGCGCAACTACCTCGTCTATTCGGCCGCGATGACCCCGCTGATGGTCATGATCATGGGGGCAAGCCGGCCCGCCGATGGCGGAATGCTGACGGACCGCGTGGCGGCCACGGTGATCGGCGCCGGCATTGTGCTGCTGGTCGACCGGATGGCAGCCAAGGCAAGCGCACTTGTCACTTAGTTAGGCGCCATAATAATATGGCGCCACTATGAATACGCTCGAACAGAAATACCTGGCCCTGCTGGACGCAGCCAGACGACGCCAACTACCCGATCTGGACAGCATCCGGCTGTGCTTCCAGGCACTGTCGCTGGCGTCCGCGATCGACCGCGACTGCGCGGCGCTGCTGGCACCGCATGGGCTGTCCGAAGGCCGTTTCGTGCTGTTGTTCTTGCTGGACGCGGCCAAGGACGGACTGGCGCCCAACGTGCTCGCCGGGCAGGCTGGCGTGACTCGCGCCACCATCACCGGCCTGCTCGATGGGCTGGAGCGCGAGGCGCTGATCGAACGCCACGCCGACAGCATGGACAGGCGCGCGCTGACCATCCGGCTGACCCCCAGGGGCAAGCAAGTCGCCAGGAACGTGTTCGACGAACACGGCCGCTGGATCGCCAGCCTGTTTGGCGACTTGTCCGCACAGGAGCGCAAGCTGCTCGCCGGGCTGCTGAACAAGGTCTCCGCGGGCATTGCCAGCCGCAGCGCCATGCCGGGGGATCCTGCATGACGCAACCGACAACACGCAAGGGCGCCAGCCGGGCGGCGGACATTCCACCCGACATCCTGGCCGCGCTGGAGCGTGGCGAACTGCAAAGCGCCACGCTGGCCGAAGGCCTGGCGTTGAATCAGGCCACGCTGTTGCGAGCCGTGCTTCCAGAGCTCTCGCCACCCGCCATCCGGCAGGCCGAAGCCGCCTGCCAGCTTGGCATCCTCAAGCGCATGGCCAGCATCGGCACCGTTTTGTTCGAAGAGCTTGGCCCCGTGGGCATCGCACGCTGCCAGGCGCATCCATCGGACACCGTGCGCGGCTGGGCCTGCTTCATGGCCGGCATGCAGCCGGGACCGGACTTGAGCCAGCGGCTCGCGGCCATCCGGCCGCTGGCCGACGACCCGCATTTCGGCGTGCGCGAATGGGCCTGGATGGCCATGCGGCCGCATCTCGCCGCTGACCTCGATGCCAGCATCGCCCTGCTGGCCGCCTGGACCGCCGCACCGTCGGAAAGGCTGCGCCGTTTTGCCAGCGAAGCGTTGCGCCCGCGCGGCGTGTGGTGCGCGCACATCGCCGCGCTGAAGAAGAATCCGGCGCAAGCCCTGCCGCTCCTGGAACCGTTGAAGGCCGACACCTCGGCCTATGTACAGGACTCGGTGGCCAACTGGCTCAACGACGCTGCCAAGGATAGTCCAGACTGGGTCCGCGCACTGTGCCTGCACTGGCAGCAAGGCGAACCGGCGGCCGCCACCCGCCGCATTTGCAGCCGCGCGATGCGCAACCTGTAATGGCAGCAAGCGCCTGTCCGGCCATCTGATTGAACGCTCCGCGCCAACACCAGCCCGGCTGGCCATTGAACGCCTTCACCACGCGAGCGGCTTGCGGAGCGTCTCGCGGGCAGCATCGGCCGAGCGAAAGCCGATAAAAAAAACCCGCCACCAGGGTGACGGGTTTTTCGAGGCCGCGGGCGGCCGGAGCCGCCCGTCGATCAGGCCGGCATCGAATCCGAAAGCCGGTTATCGCTCCCGTTGCCGTTTTCTTCATCCGGCCAGGTGCGTCCCACCATCCACTCATACAGCGTGGGCAGCACGATCAGCGTCAGCATGGTGGCAGTGATCAGCCCGCCAATGATGACGATGGCGAGCGGGCGCTGGGTTTCCGAGCCGATGGCGCGCGAGATGGCCATCGGGAACAAGCCCAGCATGGCCAGCAACGCGGTCATCAGCACCGTGCGCAGGCGGTCCATCGAACCGGTCAGCACGGCCTGGCGCACCGGCATGCCTTCGTCGCGCAACTGGTTGAAGTAGGTCACCATCACCACGCCGTTGAGCACGGCCTGGCCGAACAGCGCGATAAAGCCGATCGCCGCCGACACCGACAGCGGAATGCCGGTGAGGAACAGTGCGAACACGCCGCCGATCAGCGCGAACGGGATGTTCGAGATGATCAGCGTGGCGCTCTTGAACGACTTGAAGGCGTTGAACAGCAGCAGGAAGATCACCAGCACCGACAGCGGCACCACGATCGACAGGCGCGCCATGGCGCGTTCCTGGTTTTCGAACTCGCCGGACCAGCTGATCTTGACGTCGTCGGCCTTGACGTTCTTGGCCACCAGCGCCTGCATGTCCTTCACCACGCTGCCCATGTCGCGGTCGTGGATGAAGATGCCGATGGAGGTGGTGCGCTGGCCGTTCTCGCGGCTGATGTTCATCGCGCCGGAAGCGGCACGGAAGTGCACCAGCTGCGACAGCGGCACCTGCGCGCCGTCGGCGGTCTGCATGAAGATATTCGGCAGGTTGGGCAGCTCGCGCTCGTTCGGCTTGAGGCGCACCGCCACGCTGAAGTGCTTCTCGCCTTCCCACAGCTCGGTGGCTGCCTTGCCGGCCAGCGCGGTTTCCATCAGGTCCTGCACGTCGGCCACGTTGATGCCGTAGCGCGCGGCCTGGGCGCGGTCGAAGTCCAGCACGTACTGCGGCAGCTCGCCGTCACGGTCGATAAAGGCGCGCATCACACCCTTGACCGACTGCACATTGGCGAGGATCTGGTCGGCCACGCGCTTGTTCTGCTGCAGGCTGTCGCTCTGCACCTTGATCACGATCTGGCCCTTGATCTGGGAGATGCTCTCAAGAATGTTGTCGCGCACCGGCTGCGAGAAATTGGGCTCGATGCCGGGCAGCTGGCGCAGATTGTGGTTGATCTCGTTGATGATCTTGCGCTTGTCGTAGCCCGCGCGCCATTGCTTGTCGTTCTTCAGGTCGACCAGGATTTCAACGGTGTTGATCAGCTTGGGATCGGTGCCATCGTCGGGGCGGCCCACCTTGGAGATGGTGGTATTCACCTCGGGCGTCTGGCGAATGACGCCGCGCAACCGCTTGGCCTGTTCGCGCGCTTCGTTGGTCGAAACCGAAGCCGGCAGGTCGAAGCTGACCCACATCGAGCCTTCGTCCAACTCGGGCAGGAACTCGCTGCCGAGGAACTTGCCCACGCCGACGGTAGCCACCAGCAAACCCAGGGCAACGCCCACCACGGTGCGCTTGTGGTCCAGCGCCCAGGCCAGCATCGGCTCGTAGAGACGCTTGCTGTGGCGCACCATGAAGTTGTCTTCGTGGGCGATGTTCTTCGTGAGCAGCAGGTGGCACAGCAGCGGCACCAGCGTCAGCGAGATGATCAGCGAGCCGACCAGCGCCCCCGTGACGGTGTAGGCCATGGGCGCGAAAATCTTGCCCTCGTGGCGCTGCAGGGTAAAGATCGGGATGTGCGCGGCGATGATGATGATCATCGAGAACACTGTCGGGCGGCCCACTTCGGTGGTGGCTTGCAGGATCGCGTGCAGGCGCGCGCGGCTGTCCTTGATCTGCGCTTCCTTCAACTCGCCCAGCCGCTTGAAGATGTTCTCCACCACGATCACCGCGCCGTCGACGATGATACCGAAGTCCATCGCGCCGAGCGAAAGCAGGTTGGCCGGGATGCCCACCCAGGTCAGGCCGATGAAGGTGGACAGCATCGCCAGCGGGATCACGATTGCCACGATGGCCGCGGCGCGCACATTGGCCAGGAACAGGTACAGCACCGCCATCACCAGCAGCGCGCCTTCGACCAGGTTGCCGAACACGGTGTGCAAGGTCTTGTCGATCAGCGTGGAGCGGTCGTAGTAGGGCACGATCTTCACGCCCTTGGGCAGGATCGTGCTGTCGAGCAGGTCGATCTTCTTTTTGAGCGCTTCCAGCACCAGCGAGGGGTTCTCGCCCTTGCGCATCACCACGATGCCCGAGACGATGTCATCTTCGTCGTCCTGGCCCATCAGGCCCTGGGGCGGCGCGGAGCCGATGCGCACATCGGCGATGTCCTTGACCAGGATCGGCGTGCCGTTCACTTCCGACACCACCACGTTGGCAATATCGGCCGAGGTGTAGAAGCTGCCCAGCGAGCGCAGCAGGTACTGCTGTCGGCCGTGCGCGACGGCGCCGCCGCCGGCGTTGGAGTTGGCGCGCTGCAGGGCGGTGAAGAGCTGCGACAGCGAGATCTTCGCGTCGCGCATCCTCGCCAGGTTGGGGTTCACCTCGTACTGCTTGATGGTGCCGCCAATGGTGACCAGATCCGCCACGCCGGGAACCTGGCGCAGATTTTTCTCCACCACCCAGTCCTGCAGCGTGCGCAGTTCCTGCGCGGTGTAGCCCTTGCCGGTCAGGCGGAAACGGAAGATTTCGCCGATGGCGGTGGACAGCGGCGCCAGGTCGGGCTGCACGCCGTCTGGCAGGTCGACCCCGCGCAGGCGCTCGATCACCTGCTGGCGGGCCACCACGTCGGTGGCCTTGTCGTTGAAGGTGACCATCAGGAAGGACAGGCCGAACTGGGTGTGCGAAAACACCCGCACGGAATTCGGCGTGCCGGCCAGCGCGGTTTCGATCGGGATCGTGACCTGGCGTTCGACTTCCTCGGCGGCACGGCCCGGGTACAGCGTGATGACGTTGACCTGGATGTCGGAGACATCCGGGAAGGCTTCGATCGGCAGGTTCTTGAAGGCCGCCAGGCCACCCCCGATGAAGATGGCAAGGCCGARCCAGACGAACAGCTTCTGGTGCAGCGCGAAATGGACGATACGCGAAATCATGTGGCGGTCTTCCTCACTGCTTCGCGCTGGCGCTGCTGGCTTCGCTGGCGCGGGCCGCGTTGACCGCGGTGGCGTCGCGCAAGATGTCCTGCAGGTACAGGTTGCCTTCGATCACCACCATGTCGCCATCCTTGAGGCCTTCGACCACTTCGGTGATGCCGGGCAACGACACGCCCAGCTTGACGAGACGGCGCTCGAAATGGTTCTGCGCGGTGCGCACGAACACGTAGCTGCGGTTGTCGGCCAGGAACACGGCCTTCGACGGCACGCTGATGCCCTGGAACGAGGCAGCCTGCAGCTTGGCGGTGACGAACATCTCGGCCTTCAGGCGGCGGTCCTGGTTGGGCACTGACAGTCGCACCTTGATGCTGCGCGCGGCGGGGTCGACGTAGTCGGCCACCTTGATCACCTTGCCGGCGAAGGTCTCGCCGGGGTAAGCGCTGGAGACGAGCTGCACGGTCACGCCGGGCTTGAACAGCGCCAGGTCGGACTCGGCGGCATCGACCTGCGCCCACAGCTCGCTGGGATCGGTCACCAGGAACAGCGGCGCGGTGGGCTGCTGGTCGGGACGCAGTTCCATGCCGACATTGATATTGCGCTCGACCAGCAGGCCATCGATGGGCGTGCGCAAGGCAAAGCGGTTGCTCGCGCCCTCGCCCTGCGCAGCGGCGCCGTACTGGCGCAGCGCGGCCTGGGTGCGCTGCAGGTCAGCGCTGGCACGGGCGGCGTCGGCCTGGGTCTGCTCCAGTTCCTTCTGCGCCACGATGCCGGCGTTGTACAACTCGCGCTGGCGCGCCAGCGCCTTGCCGGCGTAGGCGGAATCGGCGGCGGCCTTGCGGGCATCGGCCTGGGCGATGCCGAAGTCGGTCGAAGTCAGCGTGGCCAGCGACTGCCCGGCCTTCACATTGCTTCCCGGCTGCACCAGTACCTCGGTCACGCGGCCGGCAAACGGCGTCGTCACGCGCACGGTGCGGTCCTCGTTCCACACCAGGCGGCCGGGCAGGCTCAGCATGCGCTCGCCGCCGCTCTTGACGGCCTGGCCCGTAATGCCGGGCAGCGTCCTGACCGTGGCGGGGAATTCAATCGTATTGCCGCTGACCTTGGGCTCGTCGTTGGGGGGCGGGGCTTCCTGCTTGCCGCAGGCGGCCAGTGCCAGGGCAACCAGCGAAAACGCGGCCAGCCGCGCGGCAACGCCGTGGCGGGCCGTGGCACGGGCGGGGGACATCGAGGCAGGCGTAGCGGTCATCGAGGCGGACATCGAAGCGGACATCGGAACAGACACGGAATTAAGGACGCGGCACATCGGTACGAACCTGGGAATTGGGTGAGGACTGCAGGGCGGCGCGATAAGCCGCCAGGGATTTGGCGAATTCGCCTTGGGCGGTGACGGCATCCAGGCGCGTCTGGCGCAGCGCCCGGCGCGAATCGAGCAGGTCGAGCACGCTGCTGGCGCCCTTGGAGTAAGCGAACTCGGCACTGCCGGCAACGCTTTCCGCGGTCGGGACCACGCCTTCCATCATCTGCTTGAGCGACAGGCGCGCGGCTTCGAGCTGGTTTCGCGAGCGCTCCAGTTCGTTCTGCGCTTCGAGCAGCACGCGGTTGCGATCGTCCAGCGCGGCGTAGTAATCCACCTCCGCGCGGCGGGCTTCACCGCCAAAGCTGTGGCGCACGTAGAGCGGGATCGACACGAACACGCCGAAGCTGTTACCGCTGCCGGTCTGGTTGGAGGGCGAGGTGGGGTAGTGCTCAGCCTGCGCGCCAACGGTAACGTCGGGCACGCGGCCGGCGCGGGCCAGATCGCGCGCGCTGGCGGCGGCGGCCAGGCGGGCCTCGGCCGCGGTCACGTCGGGGCGGCGCTGCACGGTATCGGCATCGGGTTCCGGCACCGGCACATCGAGGGCAGGCCAATCGGCCACCAGGCGGTTGCTGGCCAGCGTGCCGGGCACGCCGATCGCCTGCGCCAGCGCAGCCTTGTCGCTCGCATGGTCGGCCATGGCGCTGCGCATGTCGGTCTGGGCGCGCATCACATCAAGCTGCAGCTTGCTGACATCCGCGCGCGAGACGTCGCCCGCCTTCAGCCGCGACTCATTGGCTTGCTGGGTGCGGCCATAGAGGGCCAGGGTCTCGGTGAGTACGGCGACGCGTTCCTGGCTCACCAGCGCTTCATAGAATGCCTGCTCGACAGCGCTGGTTTGCTGGGTGATCACGGCCTGCAGCACTTCGCCGGCAGCGCGGTTGTTGGCGCGCGCGGTATCCGCGCGCAATCCGCCCTTGTTGGCCGTCTCGATGGTCTGGTCCACGCGCAGGGTCGAATCGACCGTCTTGCTGCGCGGGCTGCCCGCGCCGACGCCGAGGTGGGGGTTGATATTGGCCACACCCAGGCTGAGCACCGGGTTCGGCCGCTGCGAGGCAATCTGGATATCGGCCTGGCTGGCCTCCTCGCCGCGCCGCGCCGCGATGATGTCGCGGTTGCAGCGCATCGCATCCAGGCGCACCTGGGCAATGGTCAGCGCTGCCTTGGACGGCGGCGCAACGCAGGGGCCATCCATTGGCAGGGGCGCACTTTGCGGCACATCCGAGCCGGCCATGGCAGCGCCCGCTGCGGCACTGAAGAGGCTGATCAGCAGGAAACGAGGAATGGAAAAAGACACGATCAATCTGGCTCGGTTCGACTTTAGTGTGCGGTAAACGACCATGCCCGCCGATCGGTGCACCGAGATAGCGAATATTCACGTATCTCCGTGGAACCGGCCGCGTTCTTGCCGGTATCCGGCGGTGGCAAAAGATCTTCCGAGCGCATTCAAACTGAACTGCATTACAAACGGCTTTCACGGAAGCAAATAAAACTGACGAAAGCACCGGAACATGGCAATTTCGAGGGAAAACCCTGACAAAGCCGTCGTATAGAGCACAAATCCAGCCACACCGCCGACGCTCGCCAAACCCACGTATCATTGCGCGCTTTCCGCTGCTCTTTTCCCTGTTCCGGCGGCCCGGCGGACGTTATCACGCCCCCATGCAGTGCACGCTCTTTGCGCCCCCCCAGCTTTCCATCCTCATGCCTGACCATTCCCTGCTGTCTTCCGCACTGATCTTTGGCCTCGGTGGCTTGCTGGGCGCCGTCGGCGGGCTATTCGGCATCGGCGGCGGCCTGATCGCCATTCCTGCGCTGGGGCTGCTCTACGGCATGGACCAGCAACTGGCGCAGGGCACCGCGCTGGTCATGATCGCGCCCAATGTGGTGATCGGCTTCTGGCAATACCGCCGGCGCGCGGACATCGCCCTGCGCACGGCGGCCGTACTCGGGCTGTCGGCGGTCGTGGCCACTTATGCCTCCGCGCGCCTCGCCACCGCCATCGATGCCGTGCTGCTGCGCCGCATCTTTGCCTGCTTCATGATCGGGCTGGCGCTTTATTTCCTGTGGCGCCTGCTGCCGGGGCGCGCTGCCACGGTGCAGCAAAGCCGCCTGTCACCGCGCTGGATTCCGGCGCTCGGCGCGGTGGGCGGCGCATTTTCCGGGTTCTTCAGTGTCGGCGGCGGCGTGGTGGCCGCACCTGCCCTGGTGGGACTGTTCGGCTACCGGCAGGCGGCGGCGCAAGGCCTTGCGCTGGCGCTGGTCACGCCCGGCGCGGTGGTGGCACTGGCCACCTACGCCCACGCCGGCCATGTCGACTGGGCCAGCGGCATGCCGCTCTCCCTCGGCGGCATGCTGACCATCTCGTGGGGCGTGGCGCTGGCCCACCGCATGCCGGAACGGCGGCTGCGCGCGCTGTTCGCCGTGTGCCTGATCGCCACCGCCGCAATCATGCTGGCGCGCGGCTGACAGCCGCCCGGTCAAGCGCCCGTCTAGCCTTGCAACCCCTTGCGCCGGTGCCACTCCGCCAGCGACTCGGCAGGCCAGGTACCGCAATGCACATGGCCCCTCCCCTTGGGCACATCAACCCAGGGCGCGGCATAGTCCAGCGCGGCTTCCACCACCTCCGGCGGCCTGGGCAGCGGCGTGTCGATCGCCGACGCGTGCGGATGCACAAGTTCCGGCCAGCGCGGATCCCACAGCCATAGTGCGCTGCCGCATTTCAGGCAAAAATGCCGCCCCGCCTGCGAGCGCCGCGCACGCTGGCCCGGCTCGCGTATCACGGCGTGATAGATACCGATATGCTTCTTGCCGCGAACCTTCAGGGTGCTCGCGTCGCCGCCCAGATTGATGGCATAGCCGCCGCTGCCAGCCGTCTTGCGGCAGATCGAACAGTGACAGTGCATGAAGGGATAGGGCGAGTCCGACTCCAGGCTGAAGCTGACCGCGCCGCAATGACAGGAACCTTCGAGATGCATGAGATCTCCCGTGAGTTCGGGGAGCATTCATTCTAGGCGGCAGGCGCCGGTCCGGAAGCGATGCGCAGGGCGGCTGGCTGGACAAGGCCGTCCCGATATGGCATAAGAGATGTTGCTGCCTGTAAACACACAGCGCTCCTGGCAGAATTTCCTACCCTTCATCCGAGACCACATGCTCCTCGTCCCGCACCTCAACGCAATCCGCCGGCATGCCATGCATGCCGCGGCCCTGCGTGCGTGCTCGGCACGGGGCGGCGTGCGCTCGTGCCGCGCCACAACGGCCGCGGCCTACTTCCATGGTTTCGCCGCCGTGCTTCTCTTGGCCGTGCGGGGAAACCAGGACTCACCAGCCCGGTCCTGACTTTCCCCGCACGGCACTTTGCCTGAGGGCGCCATCGTGCCCCTTGTCCAACGTGCAACCTGGGAGAAAGCCAATGTCTTCGTCTTCGATCTATCACAAGACCCTTTGTGCGATAGGCACCGTCGTCGCCGTCTACCTTCTCATCAATCTCTGATTGAGCACGGGGCACCGGCAAAGCCGTTGCCCCGTCATGGCCTTGCACGCCATTCCACTGCCGCGGCACGTCCGCGGCATTCATCACGCACGCCCATATCGCCATGGAGCTCACGAAGAATTTTGTCAAAGCCAAGCGCCCCTGCGCCGATGGCTACCGCTGGTTCGTCCGTAACCGCCAGGACGGCAGCGACTACCAGCGCCTGCTCGACGCCCTCGTCGAAGCCGGCCGCGTCGACGACGCCTGCTGGCTGCTGACGCAGTTCGGCCCCACCGATGCCGTACTGGCCGTGGATGCCATCGACGCAGAGGCCGTGGTCTTTGCCGGCTCGCTGCTGGTGCGCGGCGGCATCGACGTGGAGACCACGGTCAGGGCAGGCGGTGCCATCCAGGCCGGCGGCGGCATCCGCGCGGGCCGCGCCATCGTGGCCGGCGCGGACATCGTGGCCGCGGGTGGCATCCATTGCGGCGGCGTGCTGGAAACCGCCGGCGATATCAAGGCCGCATGGGGCATCGACGTGCTCGACGCCATCACTGGCGGCGGCAACCTGAAGGCGGGCTGGGATGTGCTTTGCGGCGGCAAGATCTCGCTGTCCGGCTGCGCGCTGGTTGGCCACGACCTGATTGCGCAGGCCGCCATCCATTGCGGCAAGAGCATTCGCGCCGGCGGCACGCTCGATGCGCGCCACACCATTCGCGCCGGCCACGGCATCGAGTGCGGCGCCTCGATCCGCTCCGGGATGCATCTCGAAGCGGGCTGGGGCATCAAGGCGCAAGAGGCCATCCTCGCCGAATGCGCCATCAAGGCCGGCGAGGGCCTGCAGGCGCGGGACGAAATCCGCGCGGGCGCGGGCTATGGCGTGTACGCCGGACTGGATGTGAGGGTCGATGCCTGGCCGGCGAGCGCGAAGGTGCTTGCCGCGGCGAAGCCCGAGGGTCTGGTGAGCGGCTGGTGGGAGGAACCCGCCATGCGCTGAGATGCCGCCGCGCGCGCACGGCCCTGCGTGACGCGGCGTCCCGCCTGAATCCCTTCCTTGATCCTTTCTCCGGAGGTAAAGCGATGTTCTACAAAGTCTTGCTGATCCTGGTCTTCTTCATGGTCGTGGTGTTTGCCCTGGCACGGGGCTTCCAGCACATGCCCGTTTAGCGCCTGCGCTACCTGGACCGATGATGAACCCCCATGCACCCCGCCCGGGGCGCATGGCAGCGAGGAGATTGCCATGGCCATCATGGCCCCAGTCATGACCTTCCCGTGGCTCGCGCGCAAGCTGGAACTGCGCATCGATGTCAGCCACCGTCCCGCCGAGCTCAACCAGGAGTTCGGCTCCATCTACGGCCGCCTCCACCGGCCGGGCGACCGCCTGCACGATATCCCGGAGGTCGCCACGGACTCGCCCGGACTCGTGATCCGCTATCGCGAGGCCGACGGCGAGTACTACGTCTATGTGGAAGACGTCGCACGCAAGCGGCTGGCCGGCTACACCGTCTTCAACCGGCTGATCGAGGTAGGCCGGAGCGCCGATCCCCACCTGCGCGCACCGCACTCCAAATACGAGACGGCCTACCAGCGGCGCGGGCTGGCCACCGCAATCTACCGGTGGGGACTCGATGCGGGCCTCTGCCTGATGAGCGGCGCGCGGCAGTCGCCCGGCGCCAACGCGCTGTGGCACGCGCTGTCCCGGCACTATGAGCTGGGCTATGTGGATTTGCGCTGCAAGACCCTGACCTATCTCGGGCGCACGGTCAGCAGCCAGGTTCACGACGACCTGCACACGCGCATGATCCTGCTGGGCAAGGGCTGGAGCGTCGAGCGGCTGTCCGCGGCCACCGGCATGCTGTAGCGCAAGGTGTGCGGCTTCGTGAAAACCGGCTGCCGGAAGTGGATCGCCCCGCCAAGTTGTTTCTTGCCGAAACATATCGGTCGGGCGAATCGCTGATTTTTACCAAGTCGCATCTCAAGTTACAGATATGTTGCAACTTAGGCATTCCGTGCCTCTCCAGATTTCCGTGGTTGCGTCGTAATCTTCAAACGTGCCAACCAGGCGCTGCAACCAAAGGAAATCATGTCAGAACGCCTCATCATGCTCGACGTCCCCGGTGTCCTCTATTCGAGCCGCTCCGAGGCTCGGCTGGGCGGAATCCCCGATACGGGTACCCTGCGCGACGTCCGCTTCTTCGATCCCGTCGCCCTCGGTTTTGTGCGGCGGCTGTTCGGCCTGGCCGGTGCCCGCGTGGTGATCTCCGAGGCATGGCGCCGCGGCGTTCCCGCCGCCATCCTGCAGCAACTGGATCTCCAGGTCGAGGGCATGACGCCCGATGTGCCCGGCGGCCACGCCGCGCGCATCGCGGCTTACTTTGCGCACCGCCCGGCACCGCCGGCCTTCGCCATCCTGACCTGCGACACCGCATCGATGCAAGGCGAGCAATACGCGCACCTGCGTCCCCACGCGGTAGCGGTGAACCCCGCCGAGGGACTGACGCCCGCCAACTTCAGGCAGGCGCTCGATATCCTCGGTGTGGCGTGCCCGTCCACCCTCTGCCTCGACACACAGCCCGACGCTGGCCTGGAAGCCCGGCTGCAACGGCTGCGCCGCCTGGCCCGCGAAGCGCCCGCGCGTTTCGAGGTGGGCACCGTCGCCGGACCGCTGTTCCAGGCCGTGCCCGAGCTGGTCTTGCCAACGCAACGCCCGGAGACGATGCTGGCGCACGCCTGATACGCTGCCCCGCTTCGCAAAGCCGGCCCCGGCCCGCTGCGCGCCTTCAGGCGCGTTTGCGGCCGGGGCCGGTTTCGTTACCGGGCGCGCGCTTGTTCGCCGGCTTGTTCGCTGAACACCAGCACCAGCCCGAGCACGATCGCCACCATGCCCCCCATGCTCAACGCGGCAAGGCGATTACCCAGGAACAGGTAATCCATCAGCGCGGTCACGGCCGGCACCAGGTAGAACAGGCTGGTGACGTTGACCAGGCTGCCCGCCTGGATCAGCTTGTAGAGCAGCAGCGTGGCGCCTACCGAAATCACCAGCGCCAGCCACGCGAGCGACAACACAAAGCCGGCCGCCGGCATCACGTCCATCGGCTGGAACGGCACGAACAACAGGCACAGCGCCAACCCCGCGCAGTACTGCAAGGGCAGCACGTCGAGCGGCGCCTGCCGGATGGTCTTCTGCAGGATGGCGCCGATCGTCATGCAGGCCAGTGCCGCCAGCGCGAAGCCCATGCCCGGCGCCGAAAAACGCGCCATGCCGATGCCCTGCCAGACCACCAGCACCAGTCCGCCCAGCGCCACGGCAAGGCCGGCCAGGCGGCGCGCTGAAAAGCGCCGCTCCACCAGCAGCAGGGTCAGGATCGGCTGCACGCCCAGCACCGTTGCCAGCACGCCAGGCGTAATGCCGCGCGCCAGCGCCAGCAGGTAGCAGATCGAGTACGCACCGGTCAGCAGCAGCCCCGCCGCTATCACTTGCAGCCGCGTGCCCGCCGCGGGCAACCAGCGGCGGCGCCATGCCGCGAGTACCAGAAGAACGGCCAGCGCGAGCGCGAAGCGCGCGACCAGCAGGGCAAAAGCGGAAGCATATTCAAGCCCCAGGCGCGCGAAGATCGCGCCGCTGCTCCATAACAGCACGAAGAGCGTGGTCGAGCCATACGCGCTCAGGGCGGTTTTGTTCAAAGCCATGAAATTCACCTGTCACGGGAAATCGATCGGCTCCGGCGCGCCCCGGCGTCACGCAGGCGCGAATTGCGCCCTGGCGCCAGTCAGGGAAAAGGCCGGAGCAGGATAAGACCGGAAAAAGCCGGAAAAGACAGGGCTGCGGATCAGCCCAGCACGGCAACGGGCGGCGGCGCAAGGCCAGCCCCCGCGCGCGGCGGCGAGGTGACAGGAGGAGCGAAAGCGGCGGCACACGGCCGGACCGCACCCGGAAGGGTGGCGATGGCGGCAAAAGCGTTGTGCGCGGCGTGGATCATGATGGTCCGTTGAAGATGGGATACCTGGCCCGCAGGCCGAAGGATGCCGCAACATTACACCATGCCAAAGCGCAAGACAACGCCGCCTGCTTGCCGGTTGCCGGTTGCCGGGCTATGCGGCTGGCTCGGGATCCACCGCCAGCCGGCTGGCGATCGCGAACAGCCACACCGCCAGCAAGGCCAGCGCCCACAGCACCAGCGCCCGGCCCGCAACCAGTTGCTCGTCGATCAGGTAGGTGCTGCATAGTTGCGCATCCGCCTCCTGGTACAGCAAGCCGGCAGTCAGCATCATCCACACGCCGTTGATGACAAAGAAGCCCTGCAGCACGGGGCCGGCAGCCTGCCAGGAAGCGCGCGCCAGCAAACCCGCGAGCACCATGCCCGCGACCTTGGCCATGCCAGCCGGGGCCGACAGCGTGGCCTCGTCAAGCGCCACCGGCAGCATCCAGTAGCTGGCGATGCACCACGCTGCCAGCAGGCCCGGCAGGCCGGCGGCATTCCATGGAGCCAGCCAATCCGCCAGCCGCCGGCCGGCGCAGCGCGCGGCCCACCAGCCCAGCAGCGCGAGCAAGGGCAATTCCAGCCCCATATGCCTGGCCATGGTGGCCTCAAGCCACGGCCGGAACAACGCGGCCAGCGCCAGCAGCACGCCGGGCAGGCAGGGTAGCCAGCCGCGCGCCGGCGCCTTCACAGCCAGCTCCGCAGTACGTCGGCCAGCGCCAGGTCCGGCCGCTCCACATCGTAGGCGGCAGCCAGCCGGCCGTCCCCGTCGACCAGGAACAGCGCGGCATTGTGCGAGTAGCCGCCCAGGCCATCGGGCAGCACGACGATGCCGAAGGCGTCGAGCAGGCTGCGCAGGCGCGCAGGTTCGGCCACCGTGGCAAAGGTCCAGAGCGCCGGATCTGCACGCAGGGTGCGTGCATAGGCGCGCAGCACAGCGGGCTGGTCATGCACCGGGTCGAAGCTCAGCGTCAGCAGGCGCACGCTGTCCTGCAAGCGGCGCTCGCGCAATTGCTGCTGCAGCCACGCCTGCCCCGAAGCACTGGTGCGGCAAACCGCCGTGCACTGCGTATAGACGAAGGTCACCAGCGTGAGCGGAGCACCGCCCTTGGCCGCCGCCGCGCCGCCGAATGCGTGGCGCGCGCCGGCCTGGTCGAGCAGCACCAGCGCCGGCAGTTCGCGCGGTGCGCGGGCAAGATCAAGGCGGCGCGCGCCATCGGCGCTGACCGTGCGCAAGCCGCGCGTGGTGGCGAACACCGCCGCGCCGGCCGCCGCCAGCACCAGCGCCACCATCAGCAGCGTCTTGCCCCACGCGCGCGTCATGGCTTGGCGGCACCTCCCGCCCGGATGAATGCCTGCAGCGCCTCGCCGCCGTGCCAGGGCTCCTTTTGCGCGGTGGAAGCGGCGCGCGCCGCCGCTACCTGCGCGGCCTCCACCGGCGCGGCGCCGTTGCCCCACTGGCCGCGGATATGCGTGGCCAGCGCCGCGATCTCCGCGTCGGAGAACTGTTCGCCGAAGGCGGGCATGGCGCCGTTATAGGTGGTACCGAGCACGTCCAGCGGGCCGGTCATGCCGTGCAGCAGGATCTGCGCGAGCTGGTCCGGCTCGCCCGTGACCCAGGGCGAGCCGGCCAGCGGCGGGAACACGCCGGGAATGCCTTGCCCGCTGGCCTGGTGGCAAGCCTGGCAATTGGCCGCGAACAACTGCTTGCCGTCGGCCACGGTGCCCTGCCCTGCCGGCGCCGCCAGCGCGGCGACGTCGCGCCGGTCGCCCAGCGCGGCGCTGCCGTCGGCCCGCTCGATGGCGATGTAGCTGACGGCCCAGACCAGCAGGCCGCACACCAGTGCCAGCACTACCTTGGGCACCGGATTGTGCTGCTCGTGCGGATCGGCGTTCTCTGTCTTGTGGGCGGGTGGTTTCATCGGAGCGGAGCCACGCCGGCGGCGGAAGGTGCCGGCGAGCTGGAAGTGGATTGGGTGGAAGCGGCCGCACCGCGCGGGATGGACGGTGCGACCGGAAGGGCGGCAAGCGTGGCGCTGCCGGGTGCTTGCGCGGGAACGGCGGCCGCGGCGGACTGGTCCACCACAGGGTACGTGTGGCGCATGCCGATCAGGTAGGCCACCAGGTCCAGCGCCTGGGGCGTGGCCACCACCACCTTGCCGGGCGGCACCGTGCCGCCGGGCAGCGCGACAACCTTGTCGCTCTTGCTCACCGCGCCTTCCGGCTTCAGCTCGAACAGGAACGGATAACCCGGCATGATGCTGTCCGCCACGTAGGCGCGCGGCTGGTAAAGATGGCCGAGGTGCCAGTCGGCGCTGGGCTGGCGCACGCCGATATTGAACAGGTCCGGGCCGGTGCGCATGGTGCCGAGCAAGGGCGGGCTGTCGTAGTGATAGTCGGCCGCCACCGATGGGCGGCCCCAGCCGCGCTGCCCGTCGGCGCGCCCGGCGCCGGTGGAACTGGGCTGCTGGGTGTGGCAGGCAATGCAGCCGTTGGCGAGATAGACCTCGCGGCCGCGCAACTGCTCGCTGGTATAGGGCGCCAGCGCAGCGGGCGCGGGCACATCCTTGAGTTGCAGGAAGGGCACCACGATCATGGCCGAGGTGGCGAGCGAGAGCGTGACCATGGCCCCGCCCACAAGTTTGAGTTCGTTTTCCATGTTCAGGCAGCCGCTTGGGAAACCATGCGATCGGTCTGCGCAAGCGCGGAAGGACGCAAGACCATCAAGGCAAAGTGGAAGGCAAAGACAAGGTGCCCCAGCGTCATCAGCGCGCCGCCGAGCGAGCGTCCCTGCAGCCAGGGCAGCGTGACCGCCACCGAGTCCATGAAGGGGCGCGCCGGGTCCAGCAACGCCAGGCCCTGCAGTACGCCGCCGATGCTCAGCGTGATGAGGTAGGTGAGGAAGCCCGCCACCACCAGCCAGAAATGCAGCGAGATCAGCGCCGGCCGGGGCCACGGCGCATCGACCATGCGCGGCAGGGCAAAGTAGATGCCGCCGAAGATCACCATCGACACGAAGCCGTACATGCCAAGGTGCGCGTGCGCTACCGTGAAGTGCGTGAAGTGCGTCACCGCGTTGAGCGAGCGCAGCGCCTCGAACGAGCCCTGCACCGATGCCAGCGTGTACATGATGGCGCCGAACACGATGAAGCGCAGCGTGGCCGAGTGGCGCAGCGCGCCAAAATGCCCCTTGAGCGTCAGGTGCTGGTTCACCGAGAACGCAGTCACCGGGATGATCATCATCACGCTCTGCACGATCGACAGCGTGATCAGCCACGGGGGAATCGGCCCGCCGATCAGGTGGTGCGCGCCGACCTGGCCGTAGAAGAACGCCAGCGTCCAGAAGCCCAGCAGCGACAGGTTGTACGAGCGCACCGGGCGCCCGATCACCTTGGGCAGGAAGTAATACACGGCGGCAAGCGACAGCGGCGTATAGAACAGCCCCAGCACGTTGTGGCCGAACCACCAGTTCATCGTGGCCTGCTCCACGCCGAAGTGCACGCCGGGGATCTTGGCAACCACATACAGCACCGGAAACCAGAACAGCGCCGCGCCGATATACCAGACCGACACGTACAGATGGTGCACCCGGCGCTTCTGCAGCATGAACGCCAGCGGCAAGCCGATCAGCATCCCGCCCAGTGCGAACAGCAGGCCCACCTGCCATGGGATCTCCAGCCATTCCATGCCGGCATTGATGCCCACGGCAATGGCACCCAGCCCCGCCACCAGCCCGGCATTCCAGACCAGCGCGCCGATCATGGCGAAGCGCCCGCCCAGCAGCGGCGTGCGCAACAGCCTGGGCAGCATCCACAGCGTCAGCCCGAGCAGCCCCATCGGCGCCCAGCCGTAGGCCACCGCGTTCAGGTGCAGTGTGCGCAGGCGGCCAAAGGTCAGCCAGGCCTGCCCGGTCAGCAGGTCGGGCATGTGCAGCTTGAGCGAACTGAGCAGCCCGGCGGCGGAAGCCACCACCAGCCAGACCACGGCACAGCTCAGCATCAGCAGGGCCGGCAGGGAACTGGAGCGATCGGCCTCATGGCGCGCGGCCAGTTCGGCTTCTAGATCGGCTCGGGCCGCCGCGGCGACGGATGCGGTCTGCCGGTTGGACGCAGCGCCGGTCCACAGCGCCTGCTGCTGCGCGGCATCGCTCGACGGCTCTTCCGGATGGCCGATTTCGCCAGACGCGAAGATGGTGCGCGCACCAGCCGACTCGAGATCGAACAGGCCCTTGCGCAGCGACCAGATAAAGGCAAACAGCCCACCTACGGACAGCAGGAAGGTAGCTAACAACAGACTCGTGGGATCCATGTTTTTCCTTGCACTCCCCACGACGGCGCCACGGCCGCCGCAGTCAACGGACAGCGCTGAATGCTAAGCAGACAAGACAGGACCGAACAGAAGCAGATCAACACGAATCGACCGGATCAGGGGGATTGGCACGCGACAAGTTGCCGCAGTGCACATATCCCGGCTGATTCGTTGCCGGCGCGGCATCGCCACTGCACCGTGCCCTTTGCTGATACGGTACAGTCATCAGAATCCGGCCATGTGCCAAACAGCGAATTCCCGAACCGCCGATGCCGCGCAGCAAACCACCCACCTCCCGCCAGCCCCAGATGGAACCGCCCATCGGCACGCTCTATGAATTGCTGGCCGACGACATCGCGCAATCCATCCAGGCCGGCACGCTGCGGCCCGGCGACCGCCTGCCTTCGGTGCGGCAGGCCAGCGCCAGCCGCTGCCTGAGTCCCTCCACGGTGTTCCAGGCGTATTACCTGCTAGAGGCGCGCGGCCTGATCGTCGCGCGCCAGCGCTCGGGGTACTTCGTGGCGAGCACCACCCGCGTGCTGCCGCCGGAGCCCGAGGTGGCATCGCAGCCGGGAGAAGGCTCGACCGAGCTGAATGTGAGCGACCTGGTCTTCGACGTGCTGGCGTCGGCCAAGCAGCGCGACCTGGTGCCGCTGGGCTCCGCGTTCCCGAGCCCGCTGCTGTTCCCGCTGGAACGCCTGGCCAAGTCGATGTCCGGGGTGATCCAGCACCTGGACCCGTGGAGCTCGGTGGACGACATGACGCCGGGCAATGCCGGCCTGCGCCGCCAGATCGCGCTGCGCTACCTGATCGACGGGCTCACCGTGCACACCGATGAGATCGTCATCACCAACGGCGCGCTGGAAGCGCTGAACCTCTGCCTGGCGGCAGTCACGCGGCCGGGCGACGCGGTCATCATCGAGTCGCCCACCTTCTATGGTGCGCTGCAGGCGCTGGAGCGCCACGGACTGCGCGCCATCGAAGTGCCCACGCATCCGCGCGAAGGCATCGAACTCGACGCCCTCGCCCGCGCGCTGGAGCGCCATCGCCCGAGCGCATGCTGGCTGATGACCAATTTCCAGAACCCGCTGGGCAGCCTGATGCCCGACGCCAAGAAGCGCGAACTGGTGAAGCTGCTGGCGCGCTTCGCGGTGCCGCTGATCGAGGACGATGTGTACGGCGAACTGTACTTCGGCAACAAGCGGCCGACGCCGGCGAAGGCGTTCGACACGCAGGGCCTGGTGATGCATTGCGGCTCATTTTCCAAGTGCCTGGCGCCGGGATACCGGATCGGCTGGGCCGCGCCGGGACGCTTCGCGCGCGAGGTGGCACGGGCCAAGCTCACCAGCACGTTGACGGTGGCCGCGCCGACGCAGGCGGCCATTCTCAATTATCTGGAAAAGGGCGGGTATGACCGTCACCTGCGTCAGTTGCGGCAGGCGCTGGCGCAGCGGCAGGACGCGTTCGCGCAGGCCATCGCGCGGCATTTTCCGGCGGGTACCCGGGCTACGCGGCCCGCTGGCGGGTATTTCCTGTGGATTGAAATGCCGGTGGGGACCGATAGCCTTGCATTGCATCGTTTCGCGCTTTCCCATGGGATCAGTATTGCGCCCGGGCCGATTTTCTCCGCGCATGGGGGGTTTCGGCATTGCTTGCGGATTAATTGCGGGCATGATTTTGATGAGCGGAGTGACGCTGCGCTGGCTACGTTGGGGAGGTTGGCCAGGTTGACGATGGAGTAGGAGTTTGATGCATGGGGTGGCGTCGTCTTGCGCTCGGTTGTGGTTTTTTTTTGGTGGCGGTGCGGGTTGGTGGACGATTGGATTTCTGCGCTGGTGGTGTTGCTTGATCGGTGTTGGTTTTTGCACCCAACAGCCATACGACATCCCCCCTGCGGGGGGCTGCCGGTGCGGGTTGGTGGACGATTGGATTTCTGCGCTGGCGGTGTTGCTTGATCGGCGTTGGTCTTTGCACCCAACAGCCATACGACATCCCCCCTGCGGGGGGCTGCCGGTCACTTTTCTTTGCGTTCGGCAAAGAAAACTAACGAAAAGAAAGCCGACCCTGCCGGGGGCAGAGCAATCAGGCTGTTCGGCGGTAGTGATTGCGTCGTACGGGCAGCGGCTTCGGCTGGCGTGCCCTACCGGCTTGAAGGGCCGCGCCACTGCGGATGGCACCGGTTTCGTGGTGCGGCCCCTGATGGCGGGCGCGGCGCCCATTCGGCCATCTGCCGTTCGCGGTGCAAGGGGCCGCTGCATTTCATACCTTGCTGGTCTCGTGGTTTTGTCTCCGACGGCAGATACCCTGCCATTTGACACCCTGCCGTACCGGCGCAAGCCGCGGCTGGAAATCGGCCATCTTCGTTTCGTGGTGGGCGCAGTGGCCCCGGGYGAACGCGGTAGGGTGTAGCGATGATGTTGTGCGGTTCAGCTGCCAATTCGTGAGCGAGGCCGCAGGCGACTGAATGCAGGCCACCGCGCCCACCACGAAACCCATTATTGCGAAGTTGCGCGGCGCCCAACCCTGCGAACGGCAGGGACCGAACAATCGCCGCGCTTGCCGTCGGAGACAAAACCACGGAACCAGTAAGTCCCGAAGAATCGTGGCCCGTTGCACCGCGAACGGCAGATGGTCGAATGGGCGCTGCGCCCGCCATCGGGGGCCGCACCACGAAACCGCTGGGGCATGCGGTAGTGCTGCCATTGAAGCCGGTAGGACATGCCAGCCGAAGCCGCTGCCCGTTCGACGCAATCACTACCGCCGAACAGCCTGATTGCTCTGCCCCCGGCAGGGTCGGCTTTCTTTTCGTTAGTTTTCTTTGCCGAACGCAAAGAAAAGTGACCGGCAGCCCCCCGCAGGGGGGATGTCGTATGGCTGTTGGGTGCAAAAACCAACACCGATCAAATAACACCACCAGCAAAGAAACCTCACCAAGCCCTTGAGTCCAACAGCCGACACCGCCCACTCACACCATCAACCCCCATCAAAAAGCCACCCAACCATTAAGCCTTACAATTCCCCACCCCCCAGGAAAACACAAAAATGGATTCCCGCCTGACCGAACTCGAAATCAAGGTTGCCTTCCAGGACGACCTCCTCGACAGCCTCAACCTCGCCGTAGCACGGCAACAACGCCAGATCGACCTGCTGCAAGAGCAGTTGCAGGCGCTCTACCAGCAAATGCGCTCCAGCGGCACCGGCGGCGCCGAAGGCGGCCCACAGCACGAAATCCCGCCGCATTATTGAGAACGCATGGCGGCACTCCGCAACAACAAAATCCGCCTCGATTGAACAAAGCCATCACCACCGCGGTCAGACCGGGTAACGCGCAAAACGCCAACCTGGAGGCACCGCAGCATGCCGACCATGCAACCCCGCACCCGGCTCCTGCCCGCACGGTCCATCCGCGCCAGGACCTTGAAAGCCGTCACAGCACTCACCATGCTTGGCGCCGCCACCGCCTGGGCCGGCTATAACGTCTGGACCGGCGAATACACATTCACCCGCGAGGAATTGCAGGCTGCCGTGGAAAAACGCTTTCCCGCAACGCTGCGTTATGGCCAGGTAATCGACGTGCAACTGACGCATCCGCGCCTGGTATTCGACGGCGCCAATAATCGCGTGACCACCCAGATGGACGCGCAACTCGGCAATACCTTGCTGCCGGCACCGCCGATCAACGGCACGCTTTCGCTCAGCAGCGCACTCAAATACGATCCGGCAAAACGCGCCGTGCTGCTCGACAATCCATCCGTCGAGCGGGTCCAGGTAAACGGCATGCCGGCGCAATATGGGGAGCAACTGAACGCGATCGGCGCCGTGGTGGCGCAGCAGTTGCTACGCGATTACCCGCTTTACACCTTCACGCCGGAGCAATTGCGCATCGCCGGCAAAGATGTGGAACCAGGCGCCATTACTGTGCTGCCCGATGGCATCAAGGTTCAGGTCAATACGCGTTAAACGCAATACGTATTGCGTATTCGCATCGATTGCCCCTGCCATTGCCGTGCAGGAAATGTTGTATCCGCGCACGCATTCAGCCAGGAACCACACCGATTAATATCACGGCGCGCGAGTAATGCCGCGCGACCGGTTATACTCCGCGCTCCTACAACTAACGGGTAAATACAATGGCCGTAGCTAAGAAAGTCGCACAAACCAGCGCAGCAGCAAAGACCAAGCCGGCAGCCGCCAAGAAGGCAGCAGCACCGGCAAAGAAGGCCAGCGTGCTGGCTCGCGAACTGGCAGCTGCAAAGAAGGGCCTGCTGAAGCTGCGCGCTGACGCGAAGAAGGCGATCGAAGCCGCCAAGCGCGAAATCAAGGTGGCTGCCGAAGCCGCCAAGCAAGCCGTGCTGGCAGAGCGCCAGGCCGCCAAGGAAAAGCTGGCAGCACAAAAGGCAAAGGCCAAGCCCGCTGCCAAGAAGCCGGTGGTGAAGGCCGCCGTGGCAAAGAAGGCTGCAGCCAAGCCGGCCGCCGCCAAGAAGGCCGCTGCACCGAAGGCAGCAGCTCCGAAGGCCGCCAAGCCGGCCGCCGCTCCCAAGGCAGCAGCTCCGAAGGCTCCCAGGAAGGCCGTCGCGAAGAGCGCCGCCAAGAAGCCGGCAGCACCGAAGAAGGCCGTGGCCGTCAAGGTCGAGGCAGAAGCGCCTGTCGCCGCGAAGTAAATCGCGCGAGGGCCAGCGCGGCGGGCGGCCCGGACATGCGCGCGGCAATCCGCGCCATGCTTCGACCCCCTTTCGCGCACCACTTTTGTGCGAACCGGCTGGCGCCTGGCAGGGCCAGCCGGACATCTCCTTTCGAAATTCCCCGTCTTTCCAGCAGTCCTGACCGATCGGCCAATTCGGCACGATCGCGTGAACACGCGCCCCGGCCCCCCCGCATTCCCGGCATCATTTCTGCCAGATCTCAAGCCAATACTTGAGCCAATACTTCAGCCGATGCGTCAGCCAAGAGTTAAGCGGACACCCGGCCGGAAAACCCAAATCGCCCTTTCCGCGATTACCTGCCCCCGGCATTAGCCAGCATCCATCCAGGCAAATCGGGCCGCGATCCGCCAGCATTCGGCCGGCAGTTTCCTATTTTCGGAATACCAGGCTGAAGTTATTGGCTGGCATCGGGATTGGCTCATCCATGCGGAAACCCTCGGCCTGGCCCAGCACCGCCACGTCCTCCATATTGCGCACGCCCCATTCCGGGTCGGCATTGCGCAACTGCGCATCGAACGCGGCATTGCTCGGCGCGGTGTGTTCGCCGTTGCGCCGGTAGGGGCCGTACAGGTAAAGCACGCCGCCGGCCGGCAACAGGCGCCCGGCGCCGGTGAACAGCGCCTGGGCCGCCGCCCACGGCGCGATGTGGATCATATTGATGCAGACCACCGCCTGTGCCGCTTCGATGCCCCAGGATGGCTGGCGCACGTCCAGCACCAGCGGCGCAAGCACGTTGGCCACGCCGGCATGCGCGGCCCAGCCTTCGATCGACGCGCACGCCGCCGCGTCGGGATCGCTCGGTTGCCAAGTCAGGTCCGGCAGCGCGGCGGAAAAATACGCCGCGTGCTGGCCGGTACCGCTGGCGACTTCCAGCACCAGGCCGCTCTGCGGCAATACCCAGCGCAACACGGCCAGGATGGCGTCGCGATTGCGGTCGGTGGCCGGCGCGATCCGGCGTGCGTCAAGTTGGCCATCTTGGTTCGGCATGTCGTTTCTCCTGTTATGGGGACGGAATAGGGCGCGGAACATCGAGCCACCGCCAATGTGCTGCCGCAAGCGTAGCAGGCATGCCCCACCCCCCGCCACCGGGGCCGCCTTCGGCCTGTCCGGTTGCTCACGCCGCCAAACCCAGGGGGCACAAAGCAAAACGCCCCCGACGACGTTGTCATCGGGGGCGTTCAGCCACGCGGGCCTGGACCGTCCCGCGGCCAGGATTACCGTTGCTTGCGCACCGGCTTCAACCTCCGCGTGGTCCAGTCCGCACTCAGGCCTTGCTCGTCTTGACGCTGGTGACATCGGCTGTCAGGTAGCCGACTGCCGCGCCAAAGCGGTCCTTGTAGTTGGCACGGACCAGCGGATCCAGCGCGGCCTTCACGGTGTTATGCAGGCTGCTCCAGTCGCCGGCGTGCTGGAAGTTGCTCATGATGTAGGTCCAGCCGTTGAGCTCGTCGACCGCATGCAGGCCGGTCGATTCGCCACCCGACGGCACCGACAGCAAGCGCGACAGCTTCTTGGTGTCGACGTTGTAGGCCCACAGGAAGTTGTTGACGTGCTGGCCGCTGTCTTCGCCGATAAACAGGGTGCGCAGCTTCTCCGAGAACTTGAGGTTGTCCGGATTGGCGATCGTCTCGGGGTCGCCGGTGTTGCCCAGCGCATCCGCGCCGATGTCCTTGCCGACGATCAGGGCCTTGGTATGCACCGGCACCCATTCGCTGTTGATCGCGGCGCCGTCCAGGTCCTTCTGGCCGCCGGCGAGGTTGTGCTGCATCACGCCGCCAGCCTTGAGCGCGGCGGGCAGCGAGATGCCGCTTTGCGCATTCCAGCCCTTGGCGTTGTTCGTGACCATCGAGTCCTGGATGTTCTGCAGCGCGGAGTAGGCCACCTTGTCCTTGATATTGACGGTGGTGCCTTCCATCTTGGTGAAGCCCATGCTGCCGCCCTTCAGGTAGGCGTAGCGGTGGGTTTCCAGGAAGGCGGCGGCCTTGTCCTTGCCCTGCAGGATCTTGACCCATTGCGCCTTGCCGCCGGAGAAGATCTTGGTGTATGCCGAATCGCTGGGATCGGCCCACTTGACGTCCATGACGTCGACCGGGCGGTTTGACTTGGCCATCGCCTCGACTTCTGCGCTGGTGGCATGGCCGAGCTTGACCCAGGACAGGTCCGCGCCGGAAGCCGCCGGATCGATGGAGAAGCCTGCACCGATCTTGGCAACGTACAGCGTGCCGGCGGAGAGGTCCTTCTCCTTGTCGGCCACGAACATGAACAGCCCGCTGTTGGTGGCGTCGTCACCCATCAGCACGGTGCGGTTGTCGGGCATCACCTGCACGAGTTCGTGCGAGATGCGGCCCAGGCAATAGTGCTTCCTGATGGAACCGGTGCCGTCGGGATTGACAGTCACTTCGGGCAGATGGCCATACAGATAGGGGTTGAACGCGATGTTCGCATTGCCGTACAGGTTCTTGGCGAACTTCGTGTACTGATCCGTCTGGTCGGTGTAGGTCGGAACATCCGCCGCATTGGGGAACGTTTCCGGCTCGTACTCTTCGCTGGACAGGTGGGTGTTCCACGGCGACAGGCTGGCGCCGCAGGTGATCCACAGGCCGTTGACGCCCGAGGTGTCGACGTTGTGGTACTTGACCAGCGCCAGCTTGCCGGTGGCCGGGTCCTGATCCAGCGTGAGCACGGCGATCGGCGACGGCAGGCGGCCGTAGGTGTCGGTGCCGAGCTGGTCGCGCGTGGTGTATTCGAACTGCACGACGGCGAATACGGTGTTGCCCTTCACGCCGGCCACCTTGGCGCCGTCGATCTTGAGCAGCGAGGTGCCATCCGGCGAGTCCGAGAAGAACTGGCGTTCCTTGCCGGCCACCGACGTGTCGATGATGGGCTGGTTGTTGATGTCGACATAGCCGCCCGCCAGGATGGTGCCGCCCTGGCCGTCCGGGACCATGTCGCCGGTGACGAAGAAGGGCTGGTAGGCCAGCTTGAAGGTCTGGCTGCTGCCATCGCTGAACGATACCTTCAGGCTCGAACCCACCGTGGTGGTCGCCATCGCTGCCGGGTTGGCCAGCGTGGGGGCCGCCATGCCGGTGAACTCGGCGGTGGTGAAGGTGGCGGCGGCGGGTGTGCCGGGTGCCGGTGCCGGCGCCGGCACCGGCGCGGCTACCGCGTCGCCGTCTCCGCCGCAACCAACCAGGAAGGCGGAAGCGCCAAGGCCCAGCGGCAGCATGGGTGCGCCGGCCAGGAATTTAAGCGCCTTGCGGCGGGATGCGTCCGGTTTGTCGAGCATTCTTCTTTCCCGTTTCGTTATGTGAGTGATTGGGCGGCGCGCGCTGCGCCGCCTTGCCGCGCGCTTGTGGGGAGCCGCGCGGCGTTCAGGCCGATTCGCATCCTATGAATGATTTGTTACAACTTGTTGAAAGTGTCTTAAATCGCAGACATCCAGGGACCGCCCGCGAAATCAGCCTAACCAGCGTAATCAGGGCAATCCGCGCATCCCGGACGGCCGCGGCCGCTGTTGTACACTGGCGCACGCTCCCTGCCAGGAGCTGATTCCCTTAGCTCTCAGCCCGCCGGCGCCGCTTATGGCCCGCCGTGACGCGGCCCCACCCGTGCCGACTTACACCCTCGCTTCTCCCGTCCAGGCGGACCTGGAAATCCGCAAAAGCCGTTTCATCGGCTACGCGATGCCCGTGCAGGACCGCGCAGCGGCCATGGCCGAACTACAGCGCCTGCGCGAAGCGCACGCCACCGCCACCCATGTCTGCTGGGCCTTGCTGGCAGGCGGCCAGTCCGGCATGTCGGACGATGGCGAGCCTTCCGGCACAGCCGGCCGGCCCATGCTGGAGGTATTGCGCCACCATGAACTGGAAGGCGTGCTGGCGGCCGTGGTGCGCTACTACGGCGGCATCAAGCTGGGCGCGGGCGGGCTGGTGCGGGCCTATACGGATGCCATCGCCGCGGCGCTGAAGGATGCGCAGCGCATCGAGCGCATCGCCTATGCCGAACTGGTTGCGGAGGTGGACTACGCCGACGAGGCGCGCGTGCGCCGCTGGATCGAGCAGGAGGGCCACGTGCTGGCGCATGGCGAGCATGGCGCCGCCGCCCGGCTGACGATCCGCCTGCCGGCCAGCGCGCTGGACGCGGCGCGGGCCGCGCTGCGCGACGCCACGCATGGCCGCGCCCGCTTTCCCGGCGCGGACGATGGCGAGGCGCAGCCATGAACAACGGCCCACACGCGCCCGGTTCGGGTTCCGGCGGCGCGGCCGATGCCGCCACGCCCCCCTCGCCACCTTCGCCGGCCTTTGCCGCGCGCGTCGAACCACTGGGCAGCAGCTTTCCCGCCTTGCCCACGCAGACGCTGCTGGAAGCCGCGCTGCTCGCCGGCGTGCAACTCCCCAGTTCCTGCCGCAATGGCACCTGCCGCACCTGCCTGTGCCGGCTGTCCGCAGGGCGGATTGCCTATCGCATCGAGTGGCCGGGCGTGAGCTTCGACGAACGCGACGAGGGCTATATCCTGCCCTGCGTGGCGTATCCCGAGAGCGATGTGGTGATAGAGGCGCCGCTGGCGCGCCTGCCGGACGCTTCCCGCGCTTAAGCCACACTGACCAACTTGCGCCTTCGCGCCGGCACGGCCCGCGCAGCGAGGCACTGCATGAAGAACTGCCACGCGATGCGCAGCGCATCCGGGCCGGAAGGATCGGCAAAGGCCTGGCTGGACGGGCCGCCGCTCCACGCATGCCCGAGCCCTTCGATCCGCACCAGGCGGACATAGGGCTGCCGCTCGCTCGACCATGCGTAGACGCTGAAGGGCCGCCGCTGCCCGCGCTGCCCCCGGCGTGGTGCGGCCAGCACGGGTGCTTGCGGCAACAACTGCTGCCACAACGCGGCCGAAGCCAGCGCGTTGTCGAAGTGCACCACGTGATCGGCATCCCCGTGCACCAGCAGCAAGGGCGGCGGGCGGCGCCCCGCCAGCAGCAGCCGCGCGGCCGCCACGTCGGGGTGGCCCTTGCCTTGCATGACGCGCGCCGCCTGCGCGGCGTTGGACGCGCTCAGCGGCACCGCGCCGGAATGCGAACCCACCGCGGCGAAGCGGTCCGGATAGCGCAGCCCCAGTATCTGCGCCATGGCGCCGCCGGCCGACAGGCCAAGCGCGAACACGCGGTCGCGGCGAATCGGGCGCTGCTGGCACACATGCTCGACGATGGCCATCAGCAGGCTCGCCTCGGCCGCCACGCGCGCGGAAGCGCCGAACCAGTTCCAGCACCGCTGCGCGTTCGCGTGGGAGGATTGCTCGGGCATCAGGACCACGCAGCCCGCGCTGCGCGCCACCACCGCGGCGCGGGTACATGTGGCAAAGCTGGCCGTGTCCTGGCCGCAACCATGCAGCAGCACCAGCATAGGCGCCGGACGCGAAGCGCTCACCCCTGGCGGAATAAACAGCCGGTAACGGCGCTGCACGAGCGGCCCCAGCCCCCAGCTTCCTTCTTCCCAGCGCCCCCCGCCACGGCCTGCCGGCGCCGGCACCGGGGACACGACACCGCTCAACACGCGTTGCGTGGCCTTGCTCATGGCCTCGCCCTGCCTCACCGCCGTTTTGATTGCGGACTTCGTGACCGTGCGCTGCGCGCGCCGCATGTTGCGGGCGGCGATCTTGCCGAGGGTGCTCCAGAGTTTGCTGCCACTGCTCTTGCGACGCGTCATCGGCGGCATCTCCTGCGCGGGGTGATGGAATGCGCCGTCAGGGCGCATGGCTGGCATGGACGCGCAGCGTTTCGCTGCAGCGCACCACCAGTATGCCGTGCAGCGGGAAGTTCTGTCAGGCTTTCCCTCGCCTTCAGCAAGCCTAGAAGACCCCACGCAGCGCCAGTTCGGCGCCGAGCAGCAGCAGCCCGCAAAAGAACACCTTGCGAAACCGCGCCGGGCTGATGCGATGGCGCAGCCATTGGCCGACGAACATGCCGCCCAGCGCGGGCAACAGCGCCAGCACCGAAGCGCCCAGGACGGGCGTATGCAGCAACGCGCCATTCATCGCCAGGCTCACCGCAAGCGCGATGGTGGACACCGTGAACGACAAACCCAGTGCCTGCACCAGCGTCTCCCTGTCCAGGTCCAGGCCCTGGATGTAGGGCACCGCCGGAATCACGAACACGCCCGTGACGGCGGTGATGACACCGGTGATCACGCCGGCCAGCGGTCCCAGCCAGGGTTCGGCGGCAGCCGGCACTTTCGGGTGGAAGGCGGCCAGGCCCAGCACCGCGTACAGCACCAGCGCCACGCCCAGCCAGGACGTGGCATGCGCCATCAGGCTGGCCGGCAGCAGCGCCGCCGCCAGCCATGTGCCCACGCAGATGGCCGCCAGCATGGGCCACATCCGTCGCATCAGCTGGCCCAGCCGCGGGCCGCTGTAGAGTTGCACCACATTGGTCACCATGGATGGCGCGACCAGCAGCGCCGCAGCCTGCGCGGGTGGCATCGCCAGGCCGAGCAGCCCCATCGCCACGGTCGGCAGGCCCAGCCCCACCACGCCCTTGACCAGCCCGGCGAGCAGGAAGGTAAAGCCGATCAGCGCCATCTGCGCGCTCAGGAACGTCGAGTCCATGGCCCGCTCACTCCGCCCGCGACGCAGGCGCCGCGATGGGCTGGTGCACCGCGCGGCTATCCGCCGGCGCCTGCTCGCGCTCGTTCAGGCCATAGTCGCGCAGCACGTGCGCCACCCGCAGGCGATAGCCCGCGAACACGCCGCCGCGCCCGGCCGACTGCGCGTGGCGGTGCTCCATCGTGTTGCGCCAGGCCATGACCGCGGCCTCGTCACGGAAGAACGAGAGCGACAGCAGCTTGCCCGGGTTGGTCAGGCTCTGGAAGCGTTCCACCGAGATAAAGCCGTCGATGGCTTCCAGCGTGGGCCGCAACTGTGCCGCGAGGCTCAGATACGTCTCCATCCGCCCCTCGGCGGGTTCGACTTCGAAGATGACTGCGATCATGGTGATTGTCCTTTTGTGATTGCGGTGTTTCAGGTGCCTGGCCGTTCAGGCACTCAGAGGAAATGCGGAATGCGCGTATTGAGCGAGGGCCGGTAGCGGAATGCCCGCACCAGCGCAGCGGGATCCGCGCCGCGTGCCAGCAGCGCGGCAACCACCGCCTGTGCCACCGAGGCGGCCAGCGCATCGCCGGGACACGCATGACGGCCGGCACCGAAGGTCCACGGCCGAGAGGCCTTGTCCGCGCACTCGCCCGGCATGCGCTCGTCGAACGAAGCGGCCGCCAGCACCAGCAGCACCCCATCGCCGGCCTTCAGGTCCGCGCCGCACAGGCGTGCATCGGTGGCCAGGAAGCGCCGTGTGTTCTGCACCGGCGGATCTTCGCGCAGCACCAGCGCGGCGACATCGCGCAACGCGCCGGATTCGTCCGGGCGCCGGCCTTGCGCCATCTCCCTGCCAAGCCGCACCAGCATGTTGCCGACCAGTCCGGCGGTGGCCTCGCACGCTTGTATCAGCAGGCCAATCGCATTGGTGGCGATCACCGCTTTCGCCACGCCGGCGGCAAGGGCTTCGCGTTGCAGCGCATCCAGCGGCCGGCCTGGCGCGGAGGCCGGCGCGCCCGCCGATAAGCTCTCGCGCATCCACGCCTGCAGCCAGGTGGCCGCCTCGCTCCCGGCGGCAATCTCCTGCGCGGTTGCCAACGGCGACATGGCCCGCGCGAATGCCGTCACCTGCGCAGCGGCCTGCATCGCCACACCGGGCTGGCCTGCTACGGCCAGGCCGAGCGCATCGGCCACGGCCAGCACCGGCAGAGAGAACATCCAGTGATTGACCGCAGCACCAGGCTGCGTCAGGTCGAAGGGCAGACCCTGCGCCAGCGCCGACACGCGCTGCCGCATGCCGCCCAGTTCCAGGGCCGCCATGCGTTTGAGCAGCACGCCCTTGAGCGGCGCGTTCCACGCGCCATCGTTCATGCGGATCAAGCCGCCAAACAGCGCGCCGGCAGGGCTGCCGGCCAGCCCGGGAGGCACTGGCTGCGCGGGCGGCCTCACGCGGCTGGCGGGATGCGCCARCACCGCCGCGACCTCGGCAGCGCCGGCGGCAACCCACAGTCCGAGCGCCTCGTCGCGATAGAAAGGCCGGCGCGCGGCGAGGCCGCGGTAGTAGGGCGCCGGGTCGGCATGGGTGACGGCGGCAAGCGGATCTGACGGCATCGGGATCGRCATGGGCATCGGTGTGGGAACGCGGTTGATATTGGTGAGTATGCGTCTATACTGCGATCGTTGTTTCACCGCGAGATGAACTATGGAATACGCGCCCAGCATCAGCCAGATGGCCGGCCTGCTTGCCGACCCCGGACGGGCCGCCATGTTGTGGGCGCTGATGGACGGCAGCGCGCGCCCGGCTGGCGAGCTTGCTGTCATCGCCGGTTTGTCGGCATCGTCCACCAGCGGCCACCTTGCGCGGCTCAGCGAAGGGGGGCTGCTCGCGGTGCAGACGCGCGGGCGCAATCGCTACTACCGGCTTGCCACGCCCGAGATCGGCGTTGCCATCGAGGCGCTGGCCAGTGCGTCGCTGGCGAGCCAGCCGCCGCGCGTGCGCGCGGTACCCGCCTCGCGCACCGCGCCGGCGGCGCTGCGCCAGGCCCGCACCTGCTATGACCATCTCGCGGGAGAGCTTGCGGTTGCACTGTTCGAGCGCATGTCGCACGCCAACTGGATCGTGGTGGCCGGCACGGCCGTCGACCTGACCGAGAGCGGCACGCAAGGCATGGCGCAACTCGGCGTGGATCTCGACGTCGCGCGGCGCAAGCGGCGGCAGTTCGCCTGCACCTGTCCCGACTGGAGCGAACGCAAGCCGCACCTGGGCGGCGCGCTCGGCGCGGCGCTGCTCGAAAGCCTGATGGCCCGCAAATGGATAGAGCACACGTCCACCTCGCGCGCGCTGCGCGTGACGCCGCGCGGGCAACGCGAGATCTTGCGCATCGCCACTTGAGCGGCTGGCGCGCTTGCCCGGTTGGAATCCCCGTTTTCAAATGCGCCGGAACGTCATGGCGCCGCACCCATGGAGGGCTGATGCGATGAGCGATGAACTGGATGACGAAACGCACCGCGCGCTCTGGCGCCTGATCGAGCTGATCAACTTCGACGATCCCGTCATGATCGAGAAGCAGCAGACGCTGTTCGACGAGGCACTGGCCAGCTCGGACGACGCGGATGCGGTCGAGGGCCAGGAGCTGCTGTGGGTCCTCAAGGACGTCATCGACTGGGAGTCCGGCTTCTATGTGGACTGGAAAGACGCGCCGTCTTTCATCAGCTGCATGGACGAGCTTTGCGACCGCCTCGACATCGAACTCGACTGGGGCGTGGAAGATCCCGAAGACGAGGCGTTCCTGGAAAAAACCAGCGTGCCCGAGCTGATGGAACTGGCGCACGAGCAATTGCGCGTGGCCGGCATCACGCTATGGAACTGGGACACCGAGAGCGACGCCTATGCCGGCTGGCTGGCGCGCGGCGAGGACGATGAGGAGATGATCGGCCTGGGCGAAACACTGGGGCTGGAGATCAGGCCCGGCGACCAGCCGTATTGAGAGCGAGCGGATGCGGGTCCGCCTCCTCCGGGCCGGGGACGTTCCCTGTTAGTCAGTTGAAGTTGGGCTCTGTGTCGACAATTTCCGCGCCCCCAGGCCCCAACGTCTCCTCCAGCACATCGAGAAACACCCTCACGCTGGCCGGCATCAGCTTGCGCGCAGGCATCAGCACATAGACCTTGAGCGGCGCAGACGAATAAGCAGGCAACACCCGCACCAGCCGCCCCTGGTCCAGTTCGTCCTGCACATAGCGCGGCGACAGCCGCGCCACGCCCAGCCCGTCCAGGGCGGCCTTGAGCCGGATCTCCGCGTTCTGCGTGCGCATGCGCGGCTCCACCGCCAGGCTCGCCACCTCCACGCCATCGCGCAGGAACTCCCAGCGCCGGTCGTCGGCATTGCCCAGCGTCGGCCAGCTCGCCAGATCCTGCGGCGTGCGCGGCAATCCGCGCGCGCGTATCAGCGCCGGCGAGGCAAAGAATCCGCGATCGATCAGCACCACGCGTTTGCTGGCGAAGGAGCTGTCGAGCAAGCCGGTGTGGGTCATCACGAACACCAGGTCGTAGCCCCGCTCGACCAGGTCGGGCTGCTCCCAGCTCACATCCACCTCGACGCGCAACTCGGGATGCAGCCGCAGCAGCCGCGTGAGGCTGGGCGACAGATGCAGCGAGCCAACCTCGTACGGAGTGGAAATGCGCAGGGTGCCGCTGACCTGCTCGCTAACGGACACCGCCTCGGCGCTGATTTCGCGCAGTTCGTTAAAGAGCGGGGCGACCCGGTCGTAGAGTTGCTGGCCCCGTTCGGTCACCCGCACGCGGCGCGTGGTGCGCTCGAACAGCCGCACACCGAGTTGCACCTCAAGCCGGGACACCGCCGCGCTGGCCGACGACTTCGGCACATCGGCCAGGTCGGCCCCTTTGGTAAAGCTCGCGCCTTCCACCACCCGGCAAAAAATCTCCCAGTCCTTCCATTCGATCGTCTTCATGCGCCAATCCCTTTTGCCGCCTTGGGCCGCCTTACGCGCGCCATCGGTCGTGCGCGTCAATGCGGGCGATTGTCCCATATGGCGAACAATGGTGCGCCGATGTCTCCTGCAAAAGCTTTCCTTGACAATTTACATCGTAAATATACACTGTAAAACATCATCGCCAGACCATCTGACGATATGCCTCAAAAGGCATACGACATCCATCGCAGCACAACTGACAAATGGCAAAGAACCTTACCCAGGATGAAATCGAAACCTTCAAGGCGCGCCTGTGCGCGGTGGCCGAACGCCGCTTTGCCGAAGGCGGCGTAGCCAGCGTGAGCATGCGCCAGCTCGCCGAGGAAATGGGCTGCAGCCCGATGACGCCCTACCGCTACTTCAAGGACAAGGAAGACATCCTGGCGGCCGTGCGCACGGCGGCGTTCGACCGCTTCGCCGCCGCGCTGGAAGCCGCCGGCGCCAGCGTCGGCGAGCCGCGCGAGCGGGCGCGCGCGGTGGGCGAGGCCTACCTCGCCTTTGCCTTTGCCGAGCCCAACGCCTACCGGCTCATGTTCGACATGACGCAGCCGGGCGGCGACCGCTATCCCGAGCTGGAACGCGCCGGCTCCCGCGCGCACCGCACCATGAGCGCGCACCTGGAGACCATGGTGGAGCGCGGCCTGATCCACGGCGACCCGCAGGTGCTGAGCTATGTGATCTGGGCCTCGATCCACGGCCTGGTGATGCTGCACCTGGCCGGCAAGCTGCCCGGCGGGCCCGGTTTCCGGGCCATCCATGCCGAGATGATGCGGCTGCTGGCGCAAGGCATGCGCGCGCCCATCCCCGAAACCGGCGTCGAAAACGAATAAGCGAATAACGCAACAAGTAACGAAGCCAGCAACGAACCCGGCCCCCCGGCTACGCTGGAGCCAACCCCGCAGCAGACAACAAGGAGCACGAGATGAGCCAGCCGTTCCCGTCATCCCCCTATCTCAGCGGCAACTTCGCCCCCATCCTGATGGAGTGCGACGCGCCCGATCTGCCGGTGCTGGGCGAGCTGCCGCGCGCGCTGCGCGGCACGCTCTACCGCAACGGCCCGAACCCGCAATACGCGCCGCGCGACGCGCAGTACCACTGGTTTATCGGCGATGGCATGGTGCACGCCTTCCACATCGAGAATGGCCGCGCGCGCTACCGCAACCGCTGGGTGCGCACCAACAAATTCCAGCGCGAGCAGGCTGCCGGTCATGCGCTGTTCGGCAGCTGGGGCAACCCCGCCACCACCGACCCTTCGGTGCTTGGCCAGAACGACGGCGTGGCCAACACCAATATCCTCTGGCACGCTGGCCGGCTGCTGGCGCTGGAAGAAGCCGACCCGCCGGTCGAAATGGACAGCGAGAGCCTGGCCACGCGCGGCGACGTCGACTACGGCGGCAAGCTCAAGGGCGCCATGACCGCGCACCCCAAGGTGGACCCGGTCACCGGCGAGATGGTGTTCTTCGCCTATTCCGTCGATGGCCCTTTCACGCCCGGCATGCGCTACGGCGTGGTGGACCGCAACGGCCAGTTGCAGCGCCTCGAACGCTTCGAAGCGCCGTTCCCCAGCATGGTCCACGATTTCATGGTGACGCAGAACCATGTGCTGTTTCCCATCCTGCCGCTCACCGGCAGCATGGACCGCGCCATGCGCGGCGAGCCGGCCTATGCGTGGGAGCCGGAGAAGGGTTCGCACATCGGCATCATGCCGCGCAACGGCGGCACCGCGCAGATGCGCTGGTTCCGCGGCGCCGCCTGCTATGTGTTCCACGTCATGAACGCCTGGGAAGCCGGCAACAAGATCATCGCCGACGTGATGCAGTACGAGAGCGCGCCCCTGTTCAATCCGGGCGCCAATGGCGAAGGTGCGCGCCTGTGCCGCTGGACCTTTGACATGGCCGGGAAGTCCGACAGTTTCACGCGCGAGTACCTGGACGACATGCCGGGGGAATTCCCTCGCTTCGATGAGCGCTTCGCCACGCTGCCCTACCGTCACGGCTACTTCGCGTTCCGCCAGCACGAGAGCAGCGCGCGCGGCAGCTATGACAGCCTGGCGCACATCGACCTGCGCAGCGGCAAGCGCGCGGTCCATGTGCTGCCGCAAGGCGACGCCATCTCCGAGCCGGTGTTCGTGCCGCGCGCGGCCGACAGCGCCGAAGGCGACGGCTGGCTGCTGGCCACGGTCTACCGCGGCGCGCAGGCGCGCAGCGACCTGGTGGTGCTGGACGCCGGCGCGGTGGCCGACGGCCCGATCGCCACGGTACAGCTTTCGCACCGCGTGCCATTCGGCTTCCACGGCAACTGGCACGGCGCGGACTGAGCCGGCGCCTTGGCGCTTCTTTGCCTCACTGTTCATTCACGCAAGACGGCACGACACGCATCGTGCCGCATCACGACACCAAGGAGACCAGCATGGGAATGCTGACCGGCTTTGCCCCCTTCATCGCCTTCTTCATCGCCATGCGGCTGGCATCCCCGCTGGCTGGCCTGGCCTCGGCCTGCGCGGTCTCGCTGTTCATGTGCCTGCGCATGTGGCGGCGCGGCGAATCGCTAAAGGTGCTGGAAATAGGGAGCCTTGCCTTGTTCGCACTGCTGCTGCTCTATACCTTCATGGCGTCGCCCCAATGGACAGTGGCCACGGTGCGGCTCGCGGTGGATGCCGGCCTGTTTGCCATCGTGGCGATCTCGCTGGCGATCGGACGCCCGTTCACGCTGCAATATGCGCGCGAGCGCGTGCCACAGGAATACTGGAATGCGCCGCGCTTCCTGGCGGTGAACCGCCACATCACGCTGGCGTGGGCCGTCGCGCTGGCGATCATGGTGGCCGCCGACGCGTCGGCGGAATATGTCAGCGCGATCCCGTTGTGGATCGACATCGCGGCCACCGTGGCCGCCTTCGCCGGCGCCGTGATCTTTACCGTGCGCTACCCGGCGGCGGTACGGCGCGCGGCGGAGGCCGCCGCGGCGGGGCAGACACGGGCGTAGGAACAAGCGCTAGCTTCGGATTCCGTCGTGCCGGGCAAAACCGTTGGCTTCGCTTCCCGTGGCTCCTGGCCAGACCGCCCCTCACTCCAACCCTCTCCCCATGAGGGGAGAGGGCGTGAAGGCCTTCGTCATCGCGGGCGGCTTTGGCGCATCCTGGCCGCTTCGTTCGGTGCGTTGTGCATCAGGTTTCCTGACTTCCGGCTTTCAAGGCGCCCAGCCCGTCTTCTATCTCCTGCTGGAATGCTGGCCATAGCACCTGGAAGCTATCGAGTCCCTCGCTGCGAACCACTTGCCGCATGCCGTTACAGAGTTCTGCCAGGGTCGCATTTCCCACCAGTGCGAAGCCACCGCTCAGCGAGTGCAGTGCATTGAGGACTGCGCCGGCGTCGCCCGCATGCAAGGCATCCGCAATCGCCGCCGTTGCCTCCCGCGTAGCGGAATGCATCGCCTCGCACACCTGCGGGGTGATCGGCAATTCCGCCGGCGTCTTGTCGCTATCCGGTTCTCTTCTAGGGCTTCTACCGGCACGCGCCCGCAGGACACGCTCCAGCACCGCGAGCGGCAAAGGCTTGTTCAGCACGGTGGAAATGGACGCTTCCAGACGGCGAGCCGCGTCTTCCGGCATGCTATGCGCGCTCATCGCTACAACCGGCAAGCCTGGGTACTGCTGCCGGATGGCAGATGCCAGTGCATAGCCATCCATCACCGGCATGCCGATGTCCGTCAGCACGATGTCATATTGACTGTGCGCAAGCGTCTCCAGTGCCTTCGCGCCATGTTCGACAATCGTCGCGTCAAAGCCGAGCTGTTCGAGCTGGTCGGCCAGCATGGCACGGGTTGCCGGGTGGTCTTCCGCGACAAGCACCCGGATGGGCGGCTCGCCGGCATCGGACTCCACCGCACTTGCGGCATCCGATGCCTTGGCCGACGTTGCGCCGCCGTCCTGTGACCCGTGCGAAGGCGCCTCCGTCCGTTGCAATGGCCACCTGACCGTGAACGTGGTGCCCCGCCCCGGCGTGGTGTCGACGGAAATATGGCCTTGCACTGCCTCCACGATGCGCCGGCACAGCGGCAGCCCGAGGCCAGTACCTCCGTAACGTCTGTGGATAGAGCTGTCAGCCTGCGTATAGAGCGCAAACAGCGTTGGTACAACGGCCGGATCCATCCCGATACCGGTATCCGCAATCTCGAATTGCACTTCGGATACCTCGTTGTCTTGCACGAAGCCGGCGCGAATTGCCACATGGCCTGATTCCGTAAACTTGATCGCGTTGCTGACCAGGTTGGCGATCACTTGCCGGATCCGGGTCGGATCGCCGAGGAAGTGGCCGGCGGCGCCCGGCGCGATTTCGCAAGTCAGCGCCAGGCCCTTGGCCTCCGCCAGCGGCGCGAACGTGTCGCGCACGTCTTGCAGCAACTGGTCGCAACGGAAAGGAATGGATTCGAAGGTCAGCTGCCCCGCTTCGACCTTGGAAACGTCCAGCACGTCATTGATGATGCGAAGCAGCGAAGCGGACGAAGACTCGACAATCTCCAGCCTACGCCGCTGGCCGGCAGGCAACGGTGAGCGCCCCATCAGTTCCAGGCTGCCGATCATCGCATTCAGCGGCGTACGGATCTCGTGGCTCATGGTGGCAAGGAACGTGGATTTCGCCTTGTTGGCCTGGTCGGCCGCCTGGCGCGCCTCCCTGAGCTTCTGCTCCGTTTTCTTCTGCGCGCTGATGTCAAGCAGCGCGCAAAGCACTGCCGCTTCCCCTCGATACTTGACATGGGTGAAATTCACCAGCAGATGCGTCAAGGCCTGTGTGTCCGCCCCAAGGGTCAACTCCTGGCCAATCAACGGCCGGATCCGGTTTGGACGCTCTTCCGACGCACGGCGATAGAGTTCCCACAGCCGCTGGTTCAGCGGCGGCGCGCTGACCTGCTCGGCATATCGGGCCATCACGTTGTTGTCCACGATCACGCGGCCATCGCCATGCGCAAGCAGGCTAAGGCCCACGGGCGCCGTATGGATCAGCGCGCGGTTGAGCTTCTGGCTCTCCTTCAGGCGCACTGCGCGCTCGTAGGCCGGCATGAGGATCTTGCGGCGATAGATGGCAATGCGGATCCACAGCAACAGCCATCCCACCACGGCAAGGGCGCCGATCGTCAGCAGGCGATACTTGAGGCCGGCCAGGATTGCGTAAGGGCTATAAGCGTAAATGAGGGTCCAGTCCGTCCCCGGAATGCGCTCACTGACCTTGAAGATGCCATCCCTGAAGGTCTGTTGCACGCCCGGCCGCGCCGCAGCGACATGCGCGGCTGCCACACGGTTGATGAAGGCGCTCCGATCGCCGTCGGGCGTCAACAGTACCTTGCCGCGCCGGTCGAGAATGGCGAACTCGCCCCCATGGAACGGATTCTGCAGGCCATTCAGGAACCGGCCCGGACGCCTGCTGGCAACGACGATGCCGAGCGGCCTGCGATCGCTGTCGAACAGGAACTGTGCGAAGCGGACCATCAGCTCACCCGATAGCGGATCAAATTGCGGCGCCATCCAGACCACGTCCGCCGGCGCGGCTTCGGGATGCGCTACAGCAGCCTGCGTGAGGCTGACGACGTCCGGCCAGGCCTCCCTGAACAACCGGAGCGCATCGGGCAGCCGTGACGACGGTACAGCRTAGCCGCTTCCCGACCGGAGCAGCGTAGCCAGGAAATCCCCCTGTACTGAATAGAAATAGGTGTTCGCGGAAAGCTCGGGAGTCCGCGTCAGCACGATACTGGACTTGAGCTGTTTCTCCACCATTGCCAGCAGTGGCAGGAAGCTCGATGCTGGCCGGACGTCGGTGACCTCGGTGGCCACGGCATAGATGCGGCGGCCCGAATCCTGGCTGATCCACARTTGACCGTTATGCGAAAGGTACTGTTCGCGCAAGGCTGCCGACGGTTGCCCCTGGCTATCCCACACGCCTTCTGCATAGCCCGTGCCCCGCTTCAGGACCGCGCCGGCCCCTGTCATGCTGACAAGGAGCCTGGATTCCTGCGTCAGAAAGCTGGCGCGTGCGGCCGCATTGTAGTCACTGGCCGCCATCCACACGGCCAACACCGAGCACAGCAGGATAAAAGCCGATAATGCGGCACCACCTCCGTACAGCAGGGCAAGCTGACGCCGCTTCATCAACTCGGGATTGAAGTCGCGGCGGCTGCGCATGCTGCGGTGCCTGACAAGGCGTTTCAGTTTCATGGCGAAATTGACATCACGTGGCGCGCTCGCATCACGCTTGCTCCGGGCCGTCTTCCGGCTCCTGCTGCGTTTCGTTGCCGGCGTAACGGATCAGGTCCGCATCGCGCGTGACCCCAAGCTTTTTCATGGCCGCGACCTTCTGCGCGCTGATGGTCTGCTTGCTGCGATGCAGTTGGGCGGCGATCTCGCCCACTTTGTAGCCCGCGCGGAACAATCTCACGATTTCCGCCTCGCGGACACTCAGCTTGCGAGTACCGTCCGGGGACTCCTGATCTTCGAGCAAGGACACAACGGTGGGCGACAAGTACTGCCCACCGGTATGGGCGGCATGCACAGCGGTGACGATATGCGCCATTGCATCGGATTTGCTCAGGATGCAAGTCACGCCAAGCTTCTGGATGGCACGCAGCACCGCGGGATCATCCACCATGGTGATGGTCACGATGCGGACCTCGGGATACCGCCGCAGGATCATCGAGATAAGTGCCTGTCCGTCGCCGTACTTGCCATCCGGCATGACATAGTCGAGAACCAGGACGTCGCACTGCTGCTGACTCAGGGCGTCAATCAGCTCCGTGGAACTTGAGGCTGTCCCCGCCACCTGGATTCCGCTGACCCCCTGCAGCGAATGGGCAATGCCAAGCAACGTGACAGGGTGGTCGTCCGCGACCACGACACGCAAATGAAAGTCATCCATCGAGCCCACGCTTGTAGAAAGTTGCACAAGACCCCCGGGGTGCGAATGGCAAATAGCGCAAGCTCACCACAAACAACAGTTGTCAGGCCGCACAGCGGCAGCGCTTAAATCCAACACAAAATGATACTTATAGATCACTATTAGTCCGCCGATGTGCGAATAGGGTCATACCAATGGTATCCGATCCCCGTCAATGGCCACTTCCTCGCGACGAGGGGTAAGGTTAGCGCTTCGCTCGTTCATTCATTCGGTAAGTAAGTACCTAGTCACCCCCTCAATTCAGACTCGTCCTATTCTGAAATGCCGGCCATCCTCGTATCCTGTCGGTATGAAAGGATCTCTCAATTCCCTCGCGCTTCATCAAGCCCAGGTTCATGGCAACCCAATGCACGGTTGTGGCGCACGCACCCACGCCAGGCCTTGCGGTATGGGCGGCGCGAGCCGTCATCGCATCCTGGTCGTGGAAGAGAGTCCGCAGCACCTTTCCGCCACGATGCAAATGTTCGCCTGCCAGGGCCGGCATCATGTCGAAGGCTACATTGACGGAGCCAAAGCCTTGCAGCGCCTGGGCGAGTGCGCCTTCGACCTGATTGTCACCGGCCTCAATGTAGCCGGCGTCGACGGCATCCAGATCATCCAGAGCCTGCCTACGTCGCCGTTCGCACCGGCCCTGGTGGTCACCAGTGCCGCATCGGAGCCGATACTGGTCGGCGCCCGCAAGGTCGCCGAATCGCGGGGCATAGCGGTGATGGCTACGTTGCCGAAGCCGCTCGCCCAGGATGCCGTGAATGCAGCCCTCGACACATATATCGGGAGTGTCAAGCATGCACATCCCGTCCGTTCCGGCAACATCCCGGATTTTCAGCGCGATACCCTGATCTCCGCGATGGAAAACGGCGAAATGCAGGCCTGGTTCCAGCCAAAATACGCGCTGGCCGAAAACCTGGGCCACGCCGCGGAGGCGTTGGTGCGTTGGGAGCATCCGGAATTCGGGCTGCTGCTGCCCGGCGCCTTCATGCCCGACATTGAGCGTGAAGGGCTTGAGGCCCACCTGCTGCAAACCATGCTGGCACAGACACTCGCCGCACAAAGGCAGTGGAGCGCATCCGGCCACGATATTGCCGTCTCCGTGAACCTCACGACAAAGCTGCTCGACGACCCGGATCTTCCCGATCGATTGCACGCGCAGGTGAAAGCATGCAACGGCAACCCGCGTCTTATCGGTTTCGAGTTGACCGAAGACACCATGGAAGCGCAGGAAAGCAACTACTACGCTGGCGCATGCAGACTGCGCATGCACGGCTTTGGCCTGGCGCAGGATGATTTCAGCAGCGGTTTCAGTTCGTTCTACAGACTGGTGGCGACGCCCTTCACGGAACTGAAGCTGGATCGGTCCATGGTGAAAGACGCCATCATGATCGATGCCTTTCGTGCCGCCCTTTCGAGCGTAGTGCGGCTTGGACGCGAAATGGGCCTGACCGTCGTCGCCGAAGGCGTGGAAACCGAAGCCGAACTGCGCATTGTCCAGGAGGCCGGCTGTCACAGAGCCCAGGGCTTTCTGATATCGCCCGCGATCCGGCAGGATGCAATAGTCCGCTTCTTCTCCGCAGGCTGATGGCCGCCCGCCGTCCTGTCGTCCTGCGCCACTTTGCAATTTGACCTGAAGCGGATCGCCGTGATTCGCGACGAAACATGGTGTGGCCCCTCTCTCAGCGCCTTCGCTTTCGCATAGGCAACCGCGCTCCCCTGCCCCCCTTCCCCGCCCCCGGGCACGAGGCTCTGCGGCATGCGCCGCCCCCCCCAGCAGGCGAGCTCGGCGCACCCTCATTGACATGGCAAGTGGCGTGTCCCAAGCCCCCAAATGCTCCCGCTTCGACCTTGATCCGCTCCTGTTTCCCGCGAGCTCGCGCCGGCATCGCCGGGCATGCCTGCGCGGCCTGCCCAGGCTGGGATGCCGCAAGATCCAAAGTGTGAACAATTCTTAAAATTAGGACTCGTCCTATTAAGTAGCGTGAATTTCGTACTTGTCCCATATTTTTGGGATCGAAAATCGGACATCATATACATATTGCAAGCCCACCCACCTACACCGTTACAGGGGATGACTATTTAATCTGCAGAAAGGCGCCAAGGTTAATATGCGTAAATTTAATATAAGCGTTGTTCTGGCTGACGACACTCCATTGATGCTGAGTGGCCTGAAATGCGCGCTGAATTCAATTTCGAAGATATCCATCTTGGCTTCGTGTGAAACGTCGCAAGAACTATTTAATACACTATCCGACATCCAGTGTGATGTTGTTATTACGAATTACGCGATTCGCGGAAGCGAATCTGGCGATGGGCTGGCTTACCTCTCTCGTCTTCGGCGTCTTCACCCAAATGTGAAAATTGTCGTCCTGACGAGCTACAAGCAGCCCGCCATTATCAAGTCTGTATTGTCCCTTGGCGTCTCCGCAATTGTAGGGTGGCAAGACGATGCAGCAGAGATAATCACCGCAATTCTTGTCAGTTCATCTGGCGGCGAATATGTTTCTTCGCAGATCCGTGCGGCGTTATCTTGTTTTGAGTCCGATATCGAACAATCGCAACCGCTTTCTCCCCGCGAATCGGAGGTGATGCGCCTCTATATCTCCGGGATGACCGTCGGTGAAATCGCAGCCCTGCTCAAGAAGGGCAAGCAGACAATAAGCTGCCAGAAGATGAGCGCCATGCGAAAGCTCGGAATAAAGAGCAATGTCGATCTCATCAGATATGGCATTGACAGCAGTGTCGGCCAGCAGCATTGATGAATCGTAGTCGCAGAAGCCAATCATCATCTTCTGGCTGACTTCCCTGATACGGGGTCGCCCACGGTACCGGCTGTGAGCCACTCTGTACCGAGGCACGTCTCATAACAGAGTGCGTAGTCTCGACCATGCCTGAATGCAAAGCCATTCACTCGCAGCACCGCTGACTGGCTCCGCATATCAAGCGTTATTTGCAACCATTTTTTGCAACCTCCGAAAGGAAACCTAAATGAAAACGAAAATCCTGGCAATCACCCTGGCAACCGCTGGCCTGATGACCGCAGCCGGTTCGGCGCAAGCTGCCGATGGCACGATCAACTTCACCGGCAGCGTGATCGCTTCCACCTGCAAGATCAATGGCGGCACCAACGACCTGACCGTGGCGCTGCCGCGCGTGGGTACCAACACCCTGTCCAAGGCGGGCGCCACTGCCGGCCGTACGCCGTTCGTCCTCACGCTGACGGGCTGCAGCGTCGCCAAGGATGCACCCACCAAGGTCTCGGTTTCCTTCGAACCCGGCACGACCGTCAACGCCGACACGGGCCGTCTGAAGCTGCAAGGTACCGACGCCGCTACCAACGTGGAAATCGGCCTGCTGAACGATCAGTCCGCGCCGATCAAGGTGGGTGCAGCCAGCGCCGACCAGAACTCGCAGGTCGTGAACATCGATTCCACCAGCGGTGGCGCGAAGATGAGCTACGCCGCCGAATACACGGCGACCGGCGTGTCGACGGCGGGTACCGCGAACTCGTTCGTGCAATACACCCTGATGTATCCCTAAGCGCGAAGACGGATCCCTGATTTCCGGGGATTGATCGTACCAGCTTTGCAAGCCGCCCGACCCGAACGGGTCGGCGGCTTGCGACAGGAGGTATAACTCAAAGGACAGTCATATGAGACACAGCATTCCGAAGTTACTGACGGCGATGGCGATTGCGTCCGCATCGATTGTTTCCGCATCGATTGCGACATCGGCCAATGCCACGGTCGTCGTGTCTGGAACCCGCCTGATCTTTCCCGCGGAAGAGCGGGAGATGACCATCAAGCTCACGAACGATGGCAAGCTCCCTTCGCTGGTTCAGGCCTGGATCGATAAGGGAAACGGCAATGAAAATGAAACGCCGGACAAGATCGATGTGCCGTTCACGCTCACACCGACCATGTTCCGGGTCGAGCCAGGCAAAGGCCAGACCCTGCGTGTGATCCATACCAACGAGCCGATGGCGACTGACAAGGAAACGCTGTTTTGGCTCAACGTACTGGACGTTCCCCCGAAACCGAGCGCCGAAGATGAGCGCAACCTGCTCCAGGTCGCCTTTCGCACACGGATCAAACTGATGTACCGGCCGACCGGCTTGCCCGGCAAAGCCGAGGAAGCCCCCGCCCAGCTCAAATGGCAGCTCACCAGGGGCGCAAGCGATCAGCAGTATGTCTTGAAAACCGTCAACCCAACCCCTTATGTCGTCAGCCTCGGCAGCGTCCAGTTGAAGATGGGTGGGAAGACACTCGATGCCGGCATGGGCCATGTGCTGCCCGGCGCGTCGCAGACCTTCCCGGTCAAGGGGCTGGAATCGATGCCCACCACGGAAGCGACAGTCGAGTTCAGCAGCATCGACGATTGGGGCGGCAGCAGGAATGCCCAAATGCCCGTCGTCACCGACCTCCGGTAGTAGCCTGGCCGGTCAGCACGTCATCACCAGCCCCACTGCTGGGGCACCAGAAATCTCTCACAAGTAGCCGTTGCGCATCCGTGTGCCACGTACGCATGTCGGGCGGCAAGATCGGACCCTAGCTCTGATGTCGTGGTCCGATCCATGATCGCCTGAAGTTTTCCTCCCGGAGTGTTTTGTATGCCGCCGATTCAGCGTCCGAATTCCGATATTGGTCACATGCCGCAGCTGCGGCCAATATGCGCGTTGCTGCTGACCAGCCTGGCCGGCTGGCAGAGCAACGCGCACGCGGACGGCGGAACTCCGGAGGCGCTGCAGGTCGCGCAAGTCGAGTTCGAGGGCGGCTTTCTCAACAACAGCGCCGGCACCGTTGACCTGTCGAAGTTCCAGCGCGCCAATGTCGTCCAGCCGGGCACGTACAGTGTCGACCTCTATGTCGAGCAGAACTGGGTGGGGCGCGCGAGCGTTCCGTTCAAGGCCGTGCCCGGTACGGCGGATGCCCAGCCTTGCTTCAACGAAGCGCTGCTGAAGCAGGCCGGTGTCAATCTCGGCAAGTTGCCTCACCATGTGAAGGTCTCGCTCGCCGAGCCCGATGCATGCATTCGTCTCGGGCAAGCCATTCCGGACGCGAGCACCAGTTTCGATTTCAGCGAACAACGGCTCACGCTCAGCATTCCGCAGGTTTCGCTCGTGCGTAACCCGCGCGGGTACGTGAGCCCGGATCAATGGGATCAGGGCGTTCCCGTCGGGATGCTCGGCTACAACCTCAACGTCTACAGCACCAAGAACCAGGGCAGCAACACCCAGACACAGGGATATCTCGGCCTGAACACAGGCATCAACCTGGGGCCCTGGCATTTCCGTCACGACGGGTCGTACAACTGGGATGACAAAGGACGCCAGAAGTACCAGAACGTTGCAACCTATGTGCAGCGGAGTCTGCCGTCGCTGTCGTCGCAGCTCGTCATCGGCGAATCCTATACCTCGGGCGAGCTGTTCGATTCCACCCAGTTCCGCGGGGTGCGCGTCTACTCGGACGACCGGATGCTGCCGGATTCGTTGCGCGGCTACGCGCCGGTCGTGCGCGGCGTGGCCAAGAGCAACGCGCGGGTCACGATTTCGCAGAACGGCGTCAAGCTCTACGAAACCACGGTCGCACCGGGCGCGTTCGAAATCGACGATCTTTACCCGACCGGGTACGGCGGCGACCTGAACGTTTCCGTCACGGAAGCGGACGGCGTCGTGCATTCGTTCTCCGTGCCGTACGCGGCGGTGCCGCTTTCGCTGCGTCCCGGCACCAACCGCTACAGCGTGGTGGCGGGAACGGTGCGCAATCAGCAGAGCTCGAAGAATCCCCTCTTCACCCAGGCCACCTGGCAGCGCGGCTTCACCAACCTGCTGACCGGCTATGGCGGTATCACCGTGGCCGAAGGCTACGTGTCCGTGATGGGCGGCGGCGTGCTGAACACCTCGTTCGGCGCAATGGGGGCCGACATCACGCAGGCACGCACCTTGATTCCGGGCGTGAAGCGGTTCGACGGCTCCAGTGTGCGGGTGAGCTATGCGAAGAACGTGGTGCAAACCGGCACCAACGTTTCGATTGCGGCTTACCGCTATTCGACAGCCGGGTATTTCGGCCTCAATGACGCCATGCTCGCACGCGAGCAGGCCGAACGCGGCAACTCGATCGACACGGTATGGCGGCAGCGCAATCGCGCATCGCTGACGCTCAACCAGCGCCTAGGCGAGCGCGGCGGTAACCTCAGCGCGACCGCCTCCACGGCAACGTACTGGAACCGCAGCGGTTCGGACGTGAATTATTCGGTGGGCTACAGCAATGCCTACAAGAATATTTCCTACAGCGTTTCGGCAACGCGCCAGCGCAGCCCGAGCGGCGGCATGAGCACGCAGTACTACGTCGGCGTGACGATTCCGCTGGGCCGCAAGACCCCCGTGACGGTGTCGGGCAACATGGTGCACGACAGCAACGGGAGAACCCAGCTGCAATCGTCGCTCTCCGGTTCGGCCGGCCTGGACAACAATTTCTCCTACGGCCTGAACGCCAATCACTCGTCCGGAGACGGCAGCTCGACGACCAATGGCGGCGCCAACGTGATGTATCGCGCGCCGGTCGCCGAGCTCAGCGCCAGTGTCAGCGGCGGCGCGGATTACCAGCAGGCCTCCGTGTCGGCGCGCGGCGCCATGGTCGCGCATAGCGGCGGGATCACGCTGTCGCAGCCGCTGTCGGAGACGTTCGCGATCATCGAAGCGCCGGAAGCGGCCGGTGCGCGCGTGACCAATGCATCGGGCGTGCGGGTGGACAGCCGGGGCTACGCGATCGTGCCGTACCTCACGCCGTTCAATATGAACATGATCGAGCTGGATCCGAAGGGCTTGTCGACCGACGTCGAGCTCAAGGAGACCAGCCAGCGCGTAGCGCCGCTGGCGGGATCCGTCCCGCTGCTGAAATTTGCCACGGAGTCCGGGCGTTCCGCCCTGATCCGGTCCCGGCGGCCGGACGGCTCGCCGCTGCCCTTTGGCGCAACCGTGCTCAACGAGCAAGGGAAAGAGGTCGGCTCGGTCGGCCAGATGGGCAAGATCTTCGCGCGCGGCCTGGAGTCGCAGGGCGAGCTGACCGTCAAATGGGGCAAGGACAAATCGGCGGTGTGCCATGTCCCCTACAAGCTGCCGGAGCGGAAGAAGCAGAAGGGGCTGCAGCCGCTGCAGCGCATCGATGCGGCATGCGCGGACGGAGCAGAAAAGCCGTCCTATGCGGTGAACCGGCCGAATCGCTAAGAAAGAGGTTTGGATGTGCAGGACGCTGCGCGATGTGGGGGCTACGCGCGCAGCGAGATCTTAGGGATCCATCAATATTCAAAGACATACGATATCGACCCTGATGAATTGGTGGAATTGGCCTCGCTGGGCCGCATCTGCATTTGATGCAGCGCGAAAAAATTAAATTAGCAATTAAAAAACCAATTGCGAAATACAAACAACATATCACGTTGGAACAGCGATGAAAAATCTTACCAGCTATATCAATAAACATATCAATAGCCATATCAATATACCGATCTTGCGTCGGTATTTGATGGCATGCCTTGGCACCCTGACGCTAGGTGCGACACTTCTGCCAAACTCCGCGCACGCCGCCTCCTGCAGGACAAACCCCTCTGGCTACCTGATCCGTCCCTCCTATCCAAGTTCCATCAGTACTTCGCGAGATGCTGTCGTCCCGGGCATTTTGCTGCCGTCAAGTGCAATGGGAGCGGAAATAACTGGCTGGTTTAAGGGTTGTACCGTAGATACGCTAACGTCGACGCCCCTGGGAATTTTGGTCCCCGGCGTTACGTTCCGAAAGGGGGAATTCACCTATCCCGTTTATGAAACGGGAATTCCCGGCATCGGCTACGCAATGGAGGCGATCCGAGGCAATTGGGCGCCTCTGTCTAATTTAAGGCCCGTAGGCCCGGGACCTACGGTACTCCTTCCAAACGTCATTACGGAAACGGATCCCACTCACAGAGTGTACCTGGTCGCGACCGGTTCGCTTGTCACCGGCACCTACAGCGTTCCTTCGCAAAGGATAGCGCAATTGCGGGCGACGACCCAAGGGGTCCCAGTCGACTTCGACCCTCCGTTGTACGCACAGTTGGGGCCGCTGAATATCAATGTGACGGCACGGGCGTGCGCTGTGACCTCCGGCGCGAACAATGCTGTCACGATGCCCACCTTGCTGGTACATAGCCTGAAAACGGTCGGCGCCGTGTCGGATGCATCGGCCTCTTTCTCCATCGCGGTGAAATGCGACGCCAACCTGGGGTTGTACGCGACGGTCACTGATGCCTCCGATCCTACCAATACCAGCAATACGCTGACGTTAGCCAGCAATTCCACCGCATCCGGCGTGGGCATTCAGATGTTTCGGTCGGGCAAGACGACGCYGCTGTTGTTCGGCCCGGATTCGTCGAAAAAGGGAAACACCAACCAATGGTTCATCGGCAACGCGTCGGCTTCGGGCAGCACCTTCACCATTCCCATGGTTGCCAAGTATGTGAAGACCCTTCCGGTCATCAAGCCTGGCTCGGTCAGCGCGCGCAGCACGATTACGTTCTCGTATCAGTAGTGCAAACCAGATTTCGAAAGAGATGCGATGGATTTTTCGGCCGCACAGGCGGCCCGCACGGTGAGATGGAAACATGCACCCGATGACGTATTCCGATGTTCGGCTGGCATTGGAATACTTTGGTGGATCCACCGCGCATCTGGCAAAGGGATTTATTATGCTATTTAAAATGACTTCGCGCGCTCTAATCCTGGGCGTCATGTTTTTTTCTGAATCAGCGTTTGCTGATTGTTGGATCTCTACACCGACCAGTCAGGCACAGGCAAAACTTCCGCCCTCGCTCAGCACTGTTCGAGATTCGGTAGCCTCGGGGATTCAGTTTCCGTCATCGACTGCCGGATACGCCGGTCACAGTGTCAGCAGAACCAGCGATTGCAATTTCGATGAAATCATCGTAACGCCGCTCGGGAAAGTGGTTCCGGGTGCGACGTTTAAAGGCGAGAGGGGCAGCGCTGCTGTATTTGAAACCGGAATTCCCGGAATAGGTTATGCACTGGAAACGAAAAATGCCAACACGCCTTATGACCCTATTGGATCTGGGCCAACTGTACTTCCACCCGGCCCCCCCGGCTCTGGCGCTTGGGGTTACTACCACCGGGTGACTCTCGTCGTAACTGGTGCTATCGAAACGGGAACCTATAGTGTCCCGGCTAAAAACATCCTGACCATCAGCGCCATGCTGGGTGGAGCTGTCGTATCGAATACGCCGGCGGCAAGTATGGCCGCATTGAGCATTGCCGTTACGGCAAGAACATGCAAGATCACGTCCGKCGCGACCAACACGGTCGTTATGCCGCAGTTGGTGACGTATAGCCTGAAAGCGGTAGGCGATGTCTCTGCCGCCAAATCGACGCCGTTTTCGTTGGGACTCCAATGCGATGCGAACCTCAGTGTCTATGCAACGTTGACGGATGCGACCAATCCCGCGAATACCGGCAATGTCCTTAGCCTTGCAAAGAATTCGACGGCATCTGGCTTGGGTATTCAAATCATGAAGCAAGGCACGACCAGTCCATTGAATTTTGGGCCGGATTCATCGGCCAAAGGCAATACCAATCAGTGGCTGGTCGGTAAATCCGGGACATCCGCTAGTGTCATCAAGGTGCCCTTCGAAGCGCGCTATATCAAGACGGAAGAGACGATCAAGCCGGGTACCGTGAGTGCGCTCAGCACGATTACGTTCTCGTACCAGTAGCGCCAGCCGATTGCCTCGCACTTCATGCCATGCCCGGCCGCCCTCCCGGCTGGCCGTTAGCAAAACGTCATAAGGAGAATCAAGATGCCACGACAGCAACGCGTTGTTCAGAAGAGCGCCGTGCGGTGTCGCCGGGCAATACTTGGAATTGGCTGCACCGCAGCGTTTGCCCTTCCTGTTTCGGAGGCACTGGCGAGCTGCACGCTCGTCACCAGGGCCGGACCTGTCGAGTATCTCGAGGTCAGGCTCCCCGCCTGGTCGCCCTCCTCGTTTGACCCCACGGTTCCAGACGGGACGGTTCTTTTTTCCGAAGAGGGGAYGGCAACCGGGCCCAGTGGCGACCTTAACTGTACATCCCTGATTGGCACGGTCAAATACGAGGGAAAAGGGGCTCCAGGGGCCTTTAATACTTATGCCACCGGTATTCCCGGTGTCGGTGTGCGCATCCAAGGAGGATGGCCCGGATGGTGGCCGCAACAGCCCTATTTCCCAAAGAACGCGAGCACGTTCGTGGGAGGCGGGGAGTTCAAGGTGGAACTGGTCAAGACCGGCCCGATCACGGTGGCCGGGTCAATGTCGGGGGAAATCGGCACGACTACCGCGGCCGATCACGGCTTCGTCGTCCGGCGTGTCTTCATCAACGGTTCGCTCCCCATCAGGCCGCAAATCCCCGCATGCAGGGTGATGACGCCGTCCATCTCGGTGCCGCTCGGCCAGATTCCGATCCGCGCGTTCAAGGGCGTTGGCACGACCACCGACGCGCAGCCGTTCGAGATTCGGCTGCAGTGCTCAGGGGGGACTCAAGGAACGTCCACGCGGATGTATTTCACGATGACGGACGGCACCAACTGGTCGAACCGAAGCAACCTGCTGTCCCTGTCGCGTGACTCCAAAGCAACTGGCGTCGGCATTCAGGTGCTGCGCGGCACCGATAACAGCCTGGTCAGTTATGGCCCCGACTCCTCACAGAGCAACAATCCGAACCAGTGGTTCATCGGGCAGTTCGGCAATGTCCCGGTGACGATCCCGTTCAAGGCGCGCTACATCCAGACCGCCTCTACTGTGACACCCGGAGAGGCAAAAGGCTACGCCACGTTCACGATGAGCTACCAGTAATTGCGCGGCAGGCGGGCACGCTGCCGCGCCCTCCCGATTTCCGATTTCCGGTTCGCAACAACTTCACAACGACTTAAGGACTTTCAGATGCATTCGTCGAACACATGGCAGTTGTGGCAGCTCGCATCGAAGGGCAGCGGGTACTGCGCGCTGGCTACCGCGTCCCTGGCAAGCCTGCCGCCACAAATGCAGGCAATGGCGCAAGGCATAGCGGCCAGCCTCGTGCCGCGCGACCGCTACTCCGCCCTCAAGACCGCGCTTTTGGTCCATGTCACATTGGAGCTAAGAGATGAAGAACGCCCCGAAGCTGAACGCAGTGCCGTCGGCCGCGCGTTGCACTATCTGTACGCGCCCTGGAGTTCGCGAGTGCCCAAGTATCGCCATGTCGACTACACCAATCCCGTTGGCTATCGAAAGTCCGTGGCACAGGGATCGGCTGGCAGGCCCGCTTGATCCGTCTGGTTGCGCAGCTTCAACAGTTTATTGCGACAGCGGTCGACAGATGGCGCTCCGGCGACGCCACTGGTGGCGATCGCGCGCGTGGCCGTCCCGGCAGCCGTGCCCCGGCCCTCTGCAACCTGGCTTCATCAGATCGGCGGAGTCGTTCCCGGCGGCCCCATCGAGCTGCCCGCCAGACGCCGACGACGAAATGCTCGTCTTCGTCTTCGTCCTACATTGCATCGCATTTTCTAACTTGTCCGATTGTGTTCTCTTCCTAGGACACTCAGAATATTCCTGCTTCGCTTACGACAGCAGCGACACAACACACAAGACACAGCGACTGCCACCGGGCCCACCAAGCGGCTTCGGCATCGGCGGCTGGCATTTCCGCAACAGATCCGCGTCCATGTTCCAGACATGGACGCGCAGCATTGGCAGCATGACATCCTTCCGTAAGATCGGCGGCGCAGCAGCACTGCTCCTGCTTCAGATCTCTCCCGGCATCGCACAGTCCCTGACACCGCACGCGGCGGCCGAGACCAGCGAAGCGACACGCCGACAGGCGCAGCAGGTCGACGAGGCGCTCACACGCGCCGCGGCCGCGGCGCCCGTCCTGTCCGGTGGCGAGACTTCCCCGCACGCGATACTCGCCTTTCCCGCCGAGTCGCCGTGCTTCGGCATCTCGCGCCTTGAATGGAAGAACGCCGAGGCGTTCGCATGGCTCGTGCGCGCCGTGCAGGTGCAGGACGTGTGCATCGGATCCGAAGGGATCACGCGCCTGCGCGACCATCTGCGCTACCAGCTTATCGAGCGCGGCTACCTCACCACGCAAGTGCTGATTGGCCAGCAAGACGTGCGCACCGGCACGCTGGTGATCGAACTCGTGCCCGGCCGCATCGGCAGCATCGCCGAAACCGGCGACGCCCCGGGCCGCCGCCAGGCGGCGATGCCGATGGCCGAAGGCGATGTGCTCAACCTGCGCGATCTCGACCAGACACTGGAGAACATCCGCACCGTGGCCGGCGACGCATCGGTACGGATGGAGCTATCGCCCGGCAAGGAATTTGGCCAGACCGATCTCGCCATTCACCATGCGCCCGAGGTGCGCCGCTGGCGGGCCATCGTCACCGCCGACAACTCCGGCATCGACGCGACCGGCAAGAACCAGCTCGGCGGCGTACTGGTGGTGGATTCACCCCTGGGACTGTACGACCAGCTCATCGCTACCTACAACAATGACGCGCACTTCGGCAACCATGCCGTCGGCTCCCGCTCGATGGGCCTGCAATGGACGGTGCCGTATGGATATGGCTCCTTCTGGCTGGGCGCGAACCAGTACGATTTCCTGCAGACGGTGGCCACGAATGCCGGCGGCCTGCCCTACACGGGCCGCACGCGCACGTTCGAGGTGGGCGCCAGCCGCGTGGCTTACCGTACCGGCACGATGAAGGGCACGGTGCGCGCCAAGCTGTCGCGGCGATCGGACGATGTCTGGCTCAGCGATTGGCCGATCGGTGTGCAGACGCGCGACATCACCGGCTACACCCTCAGCTACTCCCACTATCAACGCTTGAGCCGCATGACGTTCACTGGCGGGCTCGGCCTGCGCGGGAGCATTCCCGCGTGGTCGGCCAACAGCGGCTATGTGAGCGGAAGAACGCAATGGAACGGCCGCTACAGCATCCTCAGCGCCAACGCGAGCGTCGACGCGCCCTTCTCTCTCGGCGGGCAGCGCCTGGGCTATCGCGCCAGCGTGAATGCGCAGGCCGCGCCGAATGCGATTCCAGCAACCGAAATGCTTTCGATCGGCAGCCGGTATACCGTGCGCGGCTTCGATGGCTCGCGCACCCTGGTGGGGCAAAGCGGATGGGTGCTGCGCAATGAAATCGCGGTGGCGATCGGGCGCACCGGGCAGGAAGCCTATATCGCGGCCGACACGGGCGCCGTGGGCGGCAGCGTGACGCGCGAACTGGCCGGGCGAACACTCGTTGGCGCCGCGCTCGGGGTCCGGGGCGCATACGGCAGGCTCGGCTACGACGTGTCGGTCGGCAAGCCGGTGGCCAAGCCCGCCGGGTTCGAGGCCGCCCGGACGACCGTGGCCGTGCAGATATCCATCACGCTCTGAATCCCGCATTGAAATTGATCCACAACCTGAAGGAGGAAGCCAACCACAGCCATCACTGAATCTCCCAAGCCCTGACCCGGCATGCCTGCACCGAACCCGGCACGGATCTCCGTATGCCGGTGGCTGCCGTCTCTCCTTACTTACCATGGTCCAAACGATGAAAAAGACATCCATGATTACCCGCGCGCCCCGCTGCAGCACCCTGCTGCGCGCTCTGTTGCTGGCCGCCCCCGCGCTGCACGCCTCCGTCGCTTCCGCGCAGATCAGCGCTGCGCCCGGCGGTCCGGCTATCGGCTCGACGTCCAACGGCGTACCGCTCGTGCAGATCAACGCGCCGAACGCCGCCGGCGTATCGCACAACCAGTTCCAGAACTACAACGTGGGCGCCAATGGCCTGGTGCTCAACAACAGCGCCAACGGCGCCGCCACGCAGATCGGCGGCAATGTCGCGGGCAATGCCGCACTCGCCAATGGCGCCGCCGGCGTCATCCTGAACGAGGTGGTCGGCAACTCCCGCACCATGCTGAACGGCACGACGGAAATTGCCGGGCAGCGCGCCGCGCTGATCGTCGCCAACCCGAACGGCATCTCCGTCGATGGCGGCAGCGTGCTGAACGCCTCCCGCGTCACGCTGACCACGGGCACGCCGACGCTCACCAGCGGCGGCTCCGTGTCCGGCTTCACGGTGGCCGGCGGCGACATCGCCATCACCGGCAGGGGGTTCGATGCCAGCACGGTGGACAAGGTCGACCTGCTGTCGCGCTCCATGAAGATCGACGCGGCGGTCCGTGCCAAGGACCTGATCCGCGCCGTGGCGGGCCGCAACGATATCGCCTATGACGGCGACCGTATCGATGCCGAGCAAACCAAGGGGACCGATCACGTGCCCGTGCACGCGATCGACGTGGCCGCGCTCGGCGGCATGTACGCGAACGCCATTTCGCTGCGCAGCACCGAAGGTGGCGCCGGCGTGAACATCGCCGGCAAGGTGCAGGCGCTCACGGGCGACCTGAAGATCGAGAAGACCGGCCTGATCATCACGACGGCGGATCAGGGCGGTGGGAAGGTCAGCGACGACAAGGCCGGCGGCGAAACGGTCGGCACCGAAGTCGCGCCTGGCTTCGTCGTAGCCGAGAAGGCCACCGAGGACAAGATCAGCGTACGGGCCGGCGCGCAACTGCTGGCGGCGGGCGCCACCGATATCCGCTCGAACAGCGTGAACAATGCCGGCGCAATCAGCGGCAAATCCGGCGTCAAGTTCAAGTCGGCGGTGTTGTCCAATGACGGGACCATCTCGTCGGACGGTGACATCACGCTGAACACGGCCACGTTGCAGAACACGAAGACCATCAAGGCCGGCGGCGCGCTGTCGGCCGATACTTCCACCATGGGCAATGGCGCTGGCGGCACGATGGAATCGGAGCGGGACCTTTCGGTAAAGGCGGCAACCCTGACTARCGATGGCGTGATCCGCTCCAACACCGGGAACCTCAACGTAGATGGCACAGCCACCAATAACAAGGGTACGCTCGCCAGCGTGACCGGCACCACCAAGGTGAAGGCGACCACGTTTACGAACTCCGGCAAGATCACCGCGAGCCAGAATCTTTCGGTCAATACAACGACCGGCAGGAACGAAGGCACGCTGTCCAGCGAGCACGGCAACGTTGRCGTCTCCAGCCTCACGTTCGCCAACGTGGACCGCTTGTCCGCCAAGGAAGGCAAGGTGAAGGTGCAGTCGATGATCTATTCCAACTCCGGGACCATTGAGCAGGCCCCGCTGGTGGCGCAGGTCAAGCCCACGGAGCCGGCCAAGCCCGTGGAACCAGCGAAGCCGGTAGAGCAGGCCAAGCCCGTTGAGCCGACCAAGCCGGTAGAGCAGGCCAAGCCCGTTGAGCCGACCAAGCCGGTGGAGCAGGCCAAGCCCGTTGAGCCGACCAAGCCGGTGGAGCAGGTCAAGCCCGTTGAACCGGCCAAGCCGGTGGAGCAGGCCAAGCCCGTTGAACCGGCCAAGCCGGTGGAGCAGGCCAAGCCCGTTGCACCGACCAAGCCGGTAGAGCAGGCCAAGCCCGTGCAGCAAGCCAAGCCCGTGCAGGTCTGGCCCGGGCAGCAGGCCTGGCAGGCGCAGCAGGTCTGGCCGATGCAGCAGGTCTGGCCCGTGCAGCAGACCTGGGCCGTGCAGGCGCCCGTAGTCAACCCCTGGTGGCAAACGATGTACACCGGCTGGAATATGAATAGGGGCTGGTACTGAAGCGCTGAAGACATCCGGCCGCATTGTGCGGCCTGAATGAGCCAAGGCGAGGCGGGCGCCTTCCCGGCGCCCGCCTTTGGAATGGCGGCGAGCCCTTCCTATGTGATTCCTTATGTCGCCATTGCCGGTTGGTTATTCCCGCGTGGCATACATACTCAATACCTTCAGGCTTTCCCATGAACGAACGACTGCCTTGCACAGCTTGCAGCGAATTCATTCTTGCAGACACCGCAGCGAGAACCGGCGGCTTGTGCATGCCGTGTAAAGGCGGCTATCGGCAACAGATTGACGACGGCAGGAAGCGCCGTCAACTCGAGCGCCAATACGAGGAGAGCGCCGAGCGGAAATACCGGATCGACCTGGTCAGCCGTGTTCACGGCGAAGGTGGCGGATTTCAGTCCCTTGTGGCACGTGAGAGAACATATTTCGCCGTGATCTGCCTCATAGGCGAGGTTTATGGCGGCGGATTCCATCAGTTCTTCTCCAACAGCGCCGGAGAACTTTACGATTGCGCTTTCGATGGCCTCCTGGAGATGGAGGCGAGCCAGTCGCCGGCGCTCCTGCTGCGCGCCAAAGAGTTGCTCTTTGGGCAACAGGCTGTGCCTCTGGAGCGCAGACGCCGCAATGAACTGCTGCCCAACCTTGAGACGTTCGACACAACGGAACTTGATGCGCTGGAGAAGGATTTCTGGGCTGACCCGGATAAGCTTGGCGATCGATGTGCGCGGTTCGCACATCGGCATGGACTGTATTCGCGCGACTGAAGTGAATAACCGGGCAGCGGCCGGTCATTCCGGTTCGCCATACGCGCTATTGCCGCCCCGCATTTTCCATTATTTTGCGCGCACTTTATCACCCGATGAGCTGATGAATGAGCGCACCACTCGTTGCACCTTGTGCGTTCGCACCCCATCAACATCGCGGCGATGGATCAGAAAGGTACCGGGCCGGTGTGATTGAGCTGGCGATAGGCAAATTGCAGACTCCAGGGCGCGTAAACGTAGTGCAGCGCTCGCCCCACAGCTGTGCCGGCGGCTTGCGGGCGGCCCTCATCGCCCACCTTATCGCCCAACTCCAGCGTGACATGGACCAATAGCGCTGCCTTGACGTCGGAGTATCGGTCGCGTGGCAAGAGCCTGGCTGCGATGTTCTGGGCAATGTCCTGCTTTTGCGGCGGCAGGCTTGCCAGGGACACGGTGGCCAACGCGCAGTATCCGCTGCCCTTCAAGGCAAGCTGCCACAATTGCCATTTTCTTGAGGCATTCATCTTCATCTTCATTTGAGAGTCCTTATGTCTTCAAGTCGTTGTCAGCGGGGGCGGCGGGGCAGACCGAACCGAAACCGGCCGACGCTACGGATACGAGAACGTAATCGTGCTGCGCGGGCTAACCGTGGCTGGCTTGATGGTCGGTTCGGTCTTCACGTATTTTGCAGCCAGGGGAATGTTGAGGTTGCCCCGCCGACGCCGACGAGCGGCCGACATGCCATGGGTTGGTGTTTCCCTTAGCCGCCGGATCCGGCAAGGCGGGCAACACGATGGCATTGCTCGCTCCGGATGTCACCTTGATCGTCCCTGGGGCTGAAAGATGGAGGCTATTTTCGCTGCGCCGCTTGCCGTCTGCATCCCGCGGCCTTACGACGGCCATAGTCTGCAGCGGAATGGTGCAAATGCCGGCGACAGGGTGTCCTGAAGCAATCAGGATATCGAAATTGCAGGTCGTTCAGAATAGGACGAGTACTAAAATGCGTGCCGTCGACGAGGATACGCTTCGTCGCTGGCGTATCGCGGGCAGGTCGATGCCACGGTCGGTGAGCATCATGGTGTCTCCTTGCCATGCGGTGAGGATTCGCGCGGCCTTCCCCGGAGCTTGGTGAGAAACCCCAAAAAAAAGCCCAGGCTGTCAAGGGGAGAACAGCCTGGGGTGCGAGCGCGGGCAGGAGGGGGTCACCCACTATGCAAAGGTGGATCGGCACACGCGGGCGTGCYGACCGACGAAGTCTAACGAGACTTCATCGTGCAGGGAATCGGATAAGTCCGAAATCGCAGGGGCATTCGGCGAAAATATTCAGCGCGCCGTGGCGGCGCCAACCGGGCTGATGGTGAGCGGCCAGACCAGCGCGGTGATGTGTGTGGTCGCGATGTGGGAGAGCGTTGCGGCGGCGCGGCCGGCATGCCGTGGCGGACGGGACGACGGTGGCCTGGGCGGAGCACGCCCGGGCCACGCCTGCGGCGCTCAGTGCTCGAACATGATCACCGAGCGTGCCAGTTCACCCCGGCGCAGTTCGTCGAACGCTTCGTTGATGTTTTCCAGCGGCATGCGGCGCGAGATCAGCTCGTCCAGCTTGAGCTTGCCCGACAGGTAGAAATCCACCAGGCGCGGCATATCCACCGGGAAGCGGTTGGAGCCCATCATCGAGCCCTGGATGCGCTTTTCAGCCAGGAAGTCGGTGCCCTTGATCTCGATCTTCACGCCCGGCGCGATCATGCCGATCACCGTGGCGGTGCCGCCGCGCCGCAGCATGGAGAAAGCCTGCTCGGCGGTCTGCTTCAGGCCGATGGCTTCGAAAGCGTGATGCACGCCGCCGCGCGTGAGTTCGCGCACGGCTTCCACCGCGTCCACGTCGGCGGCGTTGATCACATCGGTTGCGCCGAATTTTCTGGCCAGCTCCAGCTTGCCGGGCACGCGGTCGATGGCGATGATGCGGCCGGCGCCGGCAATGGCGGCGCCGTTGATGGTCGCCAGGCCGATGCCGCCGCAGCCGATCACCGCCACGGTTTCGCCGGGGCTCACGCGCGCGGTGTGCACCACGGCGCCGACGCCAGTGGTCACGGCGCAGCCGATCAGCGCCGCGCGGTCCAGCGGCATCTCGCGGCGGATCGCCACCAGCGCGTGCTCGTGGATCAGCATCTGCTCGGCGAACGCCGACAGGTTCAGGAACTGGTTCATCGGCGCGCCCTTGGCCAGCAGGCGCGGCTCCTCGCCTTCGCGGCGCCTGGTGTCCGGCTCGACGCACAGCGACAGGTGCCCCGTCAGGCAGTGTTCGCAATGGCCGCAATAGGCCGACAGGCAGGTGATCACATGATCGCCGGGCTTGACCGTGCGCACTTCCGAGCCCACCTGCTCCACCACCCCGGCGGCTTCATGGCCCAGCACCACCGGCATCGGAAAAGGATAGGCGCCGTCGAGAAAATGCAGGTCCGAATGGCAAACGCCCACCGCCGCCGTACGCAGCAGCACCTCGTGCGGCCCCGGCTTGCCGATGGCGACGTCTTCGATCACAAGCGGGGTCTTGGGATGATGCAGGACAGCGGCTTTCATAGGTCTCCTCGTTGTTCGATATCGTTCGACACAGTTCGCTACGATTCCCGTCCCCGGCAAGGGCGGCGGCACGGCTACCATACAACCGAAACGCGGTTCAGTGAAGCCATAAAACGGTTCCCTCCCTGGCCAAACGCTTAAGCATCAGGAATGCGGCGCCGCCTTGTCCTGCTGTGCAGGCGCGGGCTCGGCGCTGGCCGCCACCATTGCCGACGCCAGCGTCGCGTTCCGTTGCTGGTGGTACTTGCGCAGGATCTGCTGCGCGGTCGACAGCCTCGAGGCCACCGGCACCGGGAACCGCACCAGCACATCGAGCCGGTCCGCCGCCATGGCTTCGAACATCACGCGCGGCTCGAACTGCGAGAGATCGAGAAAGCGCGAGCCGCCGTATTCCTGCAGGCTGTGCCGGGCCTCGGCCAGGAACGGCGCGCACACTTGCTCGGTGATCGCGATCAGGTCGGCCTCGACACGGTCCGGGTCGCTTTTCTCGGGCAGCGGGATGCGCAGCGTGTCCAGCGTGTACTTGCCGGACTGCGAGTGGTTGCGCACGGCCACGGTCAGCAACATGCTGTTGGGAATCTGCACCGTGGAGCCGGTGAACTGGCGCGCGCCGGCGATCTCCACCAGCGTGGTGGTCAGCGCATCCATGTCCACCACTTCGCCCGAATGCGGGCCGATTTCCACGATGTCGCCAAGCTGGAAGGGGCGCGCCATCATGCGCAGGAAGGCGCCGAGGAAACACATCACCAGTTCCTTGCCACCGATCACCAGCGCCACCGCGAAGGCGGTCAGCGAGATCGCCACGCTCTTGAGTTCGGACACCCAGATACCCAGCAGCAGCAGGAACACCACCGCGGCAACCGCGTTGCGCGAGGCCACGGTCCAGGTGCGATAGCTGCCGCGATTGTCCTTGTCCCCTTGCTGGCGGGCCTGGAAGAAGCGGTTGATGAACTTCACGGCCAGCATGCCGGCCAGCACGATGCCGGCGCTCAGTGCGATGTGTAGGAGATAGCTGTCGTTGAAGGGCAGGTTCATGAGGTTCGGTCCGAATACCGCGAGGATGCAAACCCTCGATTCTAGCCATGCCGCAGTGCAACGAACGCAAAACCGGCCGCACGCGCCGCGCCGCCTTTCCCCACGCGGCGTTTTCTCTTATGATGCCGCCCAATGTACCGGCCGGTGAATGTATTCCATGTATCCCCGTTTGCCCAGGCCGGGCACGGCCGGATGCGGACGACACCGGTGAATGCGGGCGCGTCCGGCCCGGGCGCCCCAATCCTTTTCTTCTCTATGACCCGCCAGCCATCCACTCCCCACGCTCCGCCGCCCGCCCTGCGCCGCACCCTGCGCGCGCGCCATCTCACCATGATCGCCATCGGCGGCTCGATCGGCACGGGGTTGTTCGTGGCCTCGGGCGCCACCATCGCGCAAGCCGGGCCGGGCGGCGCGCTGGTGGCCTATGTGCTGATCGGGGCCATGGTGTATTTCCTGATGACCAGCCTGGGCGAACTGGCTGCGTATATGCCGGTGTCGGGCTCGTTCGCCACCTACGGCGCGCTGTATGTCGATGAAGGATTCGGCTTCGCGCTGGGCTGGAACTACTGGTACAACTGGGCGGTGACCATCGCCGTGGAGCTGGCGGCGGCGCAACTGGTGATGCAGTACTGGTTCCCCGACACGCCCGGCTTGCTGTGGAGCGCGTTGTTTCTCGGATTGATGTTCCTGCTCAACGCCATCTCCGTGCGGGGCTTCGGCGAGGCCGAGTACTGGTTCGCGCTGGTCAAGGTGGTGACGGTGGTCGCCTTTATCGTCATTGGCGTGCTGATGATCTTCGGCATCCTGCGCGGCGATACGGGCGGGGTGCCGGCGGGACTGGTGAACCTGACCGCGGGCGACGCGCCCTTCGTCGGCGGCCTGCCGGCGATGATCGGCGTGGCCATGATCGCCGGTTTTTCCTTCCAGGGGACCGAGCTGATCGGCGTGGCCGCCGGCGAATCGGCCGATCCCGCCAAGAACATCCCGCGCGCCGTGAGGCAGGTGTTCTGGCGCATCCTGCTGTTCTATGTGCTGGCGATCCTGATCATTGGCATCCTGATTCCCTACACCGATCCCAGCCTGCTCAAGAGCGATGTGGAAACGGTTGGCGTAAGCCCGTTTACGCTGGTGTTCCGCCATGCGGGACTAGCATTCGCCGCCGGCGTGATGAACGCGGTGATCCTGACGGCGGTGCTGTCCGCCGGCAACTCCGGCATGTACGCCTCCACCCGCATGCTCTACAACCTGGCGACCGAGGGCCGCGCGCCGCGCCTCTTCGCCCGCCTGACGCGCAACGGCGTGCCGATGGCGGCGCTGCTGGCTACCACCGCGGTGGGCGCGCTGTGCTTCCTGACCTCGATGTTCGAGAGCAAGTCGGTCTACCTGTGGCTGCTCAACCTGTCGGGCATGACGGGCTTTATCGCCTGGCTCGGCATTGCCATCAGCCACTACCGCTTCCGCCGCGGCTTCGTCGTGCAGGGCCTGGACCTGTCGCGCCTGCCCTATCGCTCGCCCTTCTTCCCGTACGGCCCGATCTTCGCGTTCGCGCTGTGCCTGATCGTCACGCTGGGGCAGAACTACCAGGCTTTCATGGACGGCAAGATCGACTGGGTGGCAGTGACCGCCACCTATGTCGGCATCCCCATCTTCCTGCTGATCTGGCTGGGCTACCGCATCTTGCGCAAGACGCGTTTCGTGCGCTATGCCGACATGAAATTCCCGCCGCTGCCGCCGGCGCGCAGCGAGGCAGGCGGCGCCGCCTTTCCCGCCACGGCGACGGGCGAATAAAGAGCAGTCCGCAGCAAGCAGTCAATCCTGAGAGCAAATAAGAAAACCAAAGCGCTGTACCACAACAACAAGGAGAGTTGATTTGAAACACGCGATCCGCAAGAGCCTGCTGGCCCTGGCCGCCGGCACCGCCCTGTCCGCGCACGCCGCGCCCACCCTGATCGAGTCCGTGCAGGGCTACACCCTGAAGAACGACCAGGTCGCCAGCTTCACCGGCCTGGTGTTCGACCAGGGCAAGGTGCTGGCCACCGGCGACGCCGCCGCGCTGCGCGCGCAATACCCGCAGGCCAAGCGCATCGACGGGCAGGGCAAGACCCTGCTGCCGGGCCTGATCGACGCCCACGGCCACGTGTTCCGCCTGGGCTTCAAGACCACCGAGATCTCGCTGTCGGGCACCAAGGACCTGGCTGAAGCACAAGGCATGATCCGCGCCTACGGCGACAAGAATCCGCAGCGCAAATGGCTGCTCGGCTACGGCTGGAACCAGGTCAACTGGAAGCTGGGCCGCTTCCCCACGGCGGCTGAGCTGGACGCCGCCGTATCGGACCGCCCGGTGCGCCTGGTGCGCGTGGACGGCCACGCCGCCTGGCTCAACACCAAGGCCATGCAGGCCGCCGGCATCACGCGCGACACCAAGGACCCGGCAGGCGGGCGCATCGAGCGCGACGCCAGCGGCAACCCCACCGGCGTGCTGGTCGACAAGGCGATGGCGCTGGTCAACAACGTGATCCCGCCGTATTCCGACGACGACCGCCGCGCCGCGCTGGCCGCCGCGCTGGCGCACATGAACGCGCTCGGCCTGACCGGCGCGGGCGACGCCGGCGTGACCGCGCAGGAAGACCGTATCTACCGCGAGTTCGCCGACCAGGGCAAGCTGACCACGCGCATCTACGGCATGATCCGCGACACCGGCGACGACTTCAAGGCGCTCTCCGCCAAGGGCCCGCTCTCCGGCTACGGCAACGACCGCTACTACCTGCGCGCGGTCAAGCTGTACGGCGATGGCGCGCTGGGCAGCCGAGGCGCCGCGCTGATGGCGCCGTACTCCGACGACCACGTGCACAGCGGCCTGCTGTTCATGAGCGACGCCGCCATGCAGGCCAGCGTCAAGATGGCCATCAAGGCCGGCTACCAAGTCAACGTCCACGCCATCGGCGACGCCACCAACCACCAGGTGCTGGACGCGATCGAAGTCGCCTACAAGGAAGTCGGCGGCCGCGAACTGCGCAACCGCATCGAGCACGCGCAAGTGGTGGCGCTGCCCGACATCCCGCGCTTCAAGCAGCTCGACCTGATCGCCTCGATGCAGCCCACCCATGCCACCAGCGACATGAACATGGCGGAAGACCGCATCGGCAAGGAACGCATCAAGGGCGCCTACGCCTGGCAGACCATGCTCAAGCAAGGCACCGTGATCGCCGGCGGCTCGGACTTCCCGGTGGAATCGGCCAACCCTTTCTACGGCCTGCACGCGGCGGTGACGCGTACCGACCACGAAGGACGCCCGATCAAGGGCTGGCATCCGGAAGAGGCCATGACGCTGACCCAGGCCTTTCGCGCCTTCACACTGGACGCCGCCTACGCGGAGCACCAGGAGAAGACGCTGGGGTCGCTGGAGCCGGGCAAGTGGGCCGACTTCATCCTGGTCGACCAGGACCTGTTCAAGGTGGCGCCGGCCGAGATCTGGAAGACCCGCGTGACGCAGACGTGGGTGGCGGGCGAGCGGGTGTACGCGCAAGGCGAAAGGCAGTAAGCGTTACGTAGCGCCACAGGGGCCGGCGCTGCCGGCTCCGCGTGGCGGCAAGCAGCAGCACCGCCACGCTTTCAATCCCCACGCAGATGAAGAAGTAAAGCAGCGCCACCGCGGCAAACACCTGCGCCGCATACCCCACGCTGCGCCCGTTGACCTGCGTCGCCACGGTAGACAATTCCACCACGCCCACGATATAGGCCAKCGACGTATCCTTGGCCAGCGACACCCAGACATTGCCCAGCGACGGCAGCATGGCGCGCAGCGTGCGCGGCAGCACCACCAGCCACAGCGCCTGCAACGGCGTCATCCCGAGCGCCAGCGCCGCATTGCGCTGGCCCTGCCCGATCGCGGCGAAGCCGGCTTCCATCACCTGCGCGATGTAGGCCGCGCCGATCAGTGCGAGCGCCAGCACCACGGTCTGCACCTCGCCCACATGGACGCCGGCCAGCATCGGCAGCAGGAAGTAAGCCCAGAAGATCAGCATCAGCACGGGGATCGCCCGCAGGCCGGCCAGCAGCGCACGTATCGCGCGCGCCAGCGGCGCTGGCGCCTGGTCCAGCAGCACGGCAACGCCGATGCCCAGCACGGTGGCACCGGCGCAGGCCAGCACCGCCATCCACAAGGTCAGCGCGGCGCCCGCCAAGGGGCCGTCCGGAAAGGCGCCCGAGAGCAGGTAAGGCAACTGCCCGAGCACCACGGCCCAGCCGGAGATCGCGTGATCAGGCACGTGCCGCCTCCGTCCATCCCAGCCACCGCAGCAGCAGCGGCGCGGCCGCCTGCAACAGCAGAATCAGCGCCATGTATAGCAAGGTGGCCAGGCCAAACGCCTGGAAAGTCATCAGGCTGTCCGTCTCCACCTGCCGCGCGGCGTAGGACATCTCGGCAAAGCCGATCGCCATCGCCAGCGAAGTGTTCTTGATGGTCTGGCAGAACTGCCCCGCCATCGGGCGCGCGGCAATACGCAGCGCCTGCGGCAGCACCACGCGCCAGAACGCGGCGGCGGGCGTGAAGCCCAGCGCCAGCGCTGCCGCGCTTTGGCCCGCGGGCACATTGGCCAGCCCCGCCTCCAGCTCACGCGCATAGAAGGCGCTGGCATAGAGGCCGATGCCAACCAGGCTGGCGAGCGCTTCGAGCGAAGGCGCGGGCAGGTGCAAGCCACCCAGGTGGATGCCCCGCCAGCTGTAGAGAACGCCGATCGCGTCCTCGCCGAGCAGTTGTGCCGCACCGAAATACCAGAAGAACAACTGCACCAGCAATGGCGTGCGGCGCAGGAAGCCAACCGCGCCGCGCGCTGCCACGCGCAGCGGCGCCAGCGGGCTACGCGCGAGCGCCAGCCAGAATGCGGCAAGCACGCAGCCGAGCACGAACACCGCGAGAGACAGCGCTACCGTCAGGCCGAAGCCGGCGGCAATCCAGCCGACGTACCTGGCAGGCAGCGGCTGCAGCAGGATGGCTTGCATCCCCACGGCTAGCGTTGCCCGTCGGCAAGAGGCAACGCGCTCATTTCACCGCGCTGCCAATCGTGAAATCGCGCGCCAGCGGCGCCGCGCTCTTCGGGCCGAACCACTTGTCATAGATGCGCGCGGCGGTGCCATTCTTCTCCAGGTCCGCCAGGATGCGGTCGATCTCGGCCGTCAGGCGGTCCTCGCCCTTGGGAATGCCCACGCCCATGTATTCGCGCGTCAGCGTGAACGAAGAAATCTCGAACTGATCCTTGTTCGGCAGCGTAGCCAGCAGGGCACCCAGCTTCGCCCCGTCCTGCGCGAATGCCTGGATCGCGCCGCTGCGCAGCGCGGTCAGCGCCAGCGGGGAGTCGTCATAAGCGATCACGCGCGCGTCCGGATACTTCTGCCGCAGCGTGGTCTCCTGCGTGGTGCCCTTATCCACGCCCAGGCGCCACGCCCTGAGGTCATCCGGCTGCCTGAGCGTGCCCTTCTTCGCGATAAACTGCAGGCCGCTGGCGAAATACGGGGTAGAGAAGCCGATCTGCTGGCGGCGCTCATCCGTAATGGTGAAGTTCGCGGCAACGATATCCACCTTCTGCGAAGCCAGCAGCGGAATGCGGTTAGCCGGATTGGTAGCGCGGAACTCCGGCTTCACGCCCAGCCGTTTGGCGATCTCGGCGGCGTAGTCCACATCGAGGCCCACCGGCGTGGCGCTGCCCGCCTCGACAAAGCCGAACGGCGGGTTCGCATCGAACACGCCCACGCGGAGCACGCCGGCCTTCCTGATGTCATCGAGGCGGTCCGCCATGGCGGGGCTCGAAGCAAGCGCGGTGAGGCCGGTGAGCAGCGTCAAGGCAGCCTTGAACAGCGGCGAAGGGATACGCATGGGGAGTCTCGCTAAGGGTTGGATGGCGAGACAATAGCGGTGGGCACTCAGGCCGGGAACGAATGGTTTTGCAGATGGTTATGCCATCCCGGGAGCCCCATCGGCAGGCCTCCACCCAAGTTAAGCCTCAAAAGCCGCCATTGATCGACGCAAGTTATTGACAGGCAGGGAGATCTGAGCTGCCGCCGCCCTGCTTGCGCAGGCTTTTTGCGCAAGCAGGGCGGCGGCCAATAGAGGATCCGACGACTTGCTCTTGCTCGACCGCGGCTACCCCGCAGACCGTCCGGCTGATCCGGCGGATCTCGCCAGCCGGTAAGGTGCGCGTGCTCATCACCAATCCGCTCGACATGCACCGCTATCCGGCTGCCACCTTTCGCGATCTCTATCACCGGCGCTGACACCTGGAGGAGGGTTTAAACGTCTCAAACACCGCATGGCACTCGAACACCTGTCCGGCCTCTTACAGATGGCCGCCAAGCAGGACTTCGGTGCCAAAATCCTGAGCGACTACCTCCACGCCCTCTGCTGCCTTGGCGCCGCGCAGGAACGGTTGATCCGAACCATCGGATCAACCGTTCCTGCGCCATCACCGCCTTCAAACCTGTCCTGTCAGCGGCGCTGCTCGGCTTGCGCTGGGCCAAGGCTGCTCTGAATGAGACCTTGCACTTGATTGCAACACGTACCCATCGCAGGCGACCGGATCGCGCTAAGCCACGTCCGTCTCGCCACAAGCTTCATCGACATGCCGCCTACAAGGCTTTCTGAGGTTTAACTTGGGCGGATTGCCCAACAAGATTGACAATGTGAAAAATTGCCCCCCATTTTCCCGCAATGATTAAACTTGATCAATCGGACTTGTCCTAATTTGATGTGAATATTTTTGTTCTCTGTGATACACAATTTATCTACCGTAATTTTTCGAAATCTCAGAACCGGCGCGGCCATTTTATTACGCTCCGGGAAAGACGGTGTAACACATAGGAACAGGAGTTATGAATTAGGAATGATGACTAGGAATAGTAAGAAAAATCTGAATTTACCCAATTATTTTAATTAGTTAACAATCATGAGAAACTCTTTGCGTATAAGATCGCGTTCTCCCCGCAACGAGTGTCTTGTCTGTATCGCGGTCACCTTGCGGCAATCCTTACTGCCAGGAGGCCACCCCGCATGGGTATTCGCGACAACCTGCCATTCCTCTCCAACCGGACGGTCACTGTAAAAGGAGCAAGCCTGCCGCAGGTGCTGGGCGAGCCCGTGCTGGTCTTCTCGCGCCTCACTGGCACCGATGGCCTGAATGGCCTGTTCGAGTATCAGCTTGAACTCAGAACGCCCGATGCGCGCAACGCATCCTTTGGGCCGGCAGCCGACCTCGACAAGAAAGCACTGGAGGGCCGGGAGCTGACCGTCGAGATCGAACTCGATGGCAGCGGGATGGGCCTCGATGGTGGCGTCGGGGCCGGCAAGCGTGAAATCACCGGGCTGGTGACAGAGGTGCGTGGTCCCATCCAGGCCGATCGCCATCTCATCTATCGACTGACGCTGCGGCCATGGTTGTGGCTGGCCACACTGAACGCCGGCTTCAAGATCTATCAGAACCTCACCGTCGTCGAGATCCTGGACCAACTACTGTCCAAGTACATCTTTCCAGTGGAGATGCGCCTGAACGTAGCGCAGTACCCGAAGCGCGTGTTCCAGCAGCAGTTCGGCGAGACGGATTTCGACTACTTCCAGCGGCTGACCCAGGAATGGGGGATTTCGTGGTTTCACGAGCATTCCGATGGGCACCACCGTCTCGTGCTCACCGACGGTAACGGCGCCTTCCGCAAATTCACCAGTCCCGCCTACCACACGATTCGATGGCACCACTCAGCGGACCGCGTCGATGAAGAGCATATCTATGACTTCGAGGTCATCGATCGTCTGGTGGCCGGAAAGTGGCGCAGCAACGATTACGATTTCGTGAAGACGCGGGCGGACCTCACGGTAGCCGCCGGAGATCCGCGCGACACCGCGCACTCTACGCAGGAAATCTATGAGTATCCGGGCGACCATGCCCAGCCCTCCACCGACAATGACCCATGGGAGGAGGGCGTGCTCATTGCCCGCATCCGGATGGAAGCGTTGCGCCAGCATGGGCTACGTGGCCGCGGCAAGGGCAACCTGCGCGGTGTGGTGCCGGGATGCACGTTCACCCTGGCCAAGTATCTGATGCTTGACGCCAACTGCGAATACCTCGCCTACGCGACCAGGCTTTTGATCGAGGAGGTCCCGCAGGCCTCGGGGCAGAGGCAATCATGGCGCTGCGAGGTCGAGTTCGAGGTCCAGCCTACCAGTGAGGTCTTCCGCCCGGTACGCACCCAGAAGAAACCATGCACGCAAGGCCCCATTTCCGCAACGGTGGTTGGCCCGAGCGGCCACGAAATTCACACCGACCAGTACGGGCGCATCAAGATCCAACTGCCCTATGACATGTACGGCAGCAACGACGAGCATAGCTCTTGCTGGGTGCGCGTCTCCAATGCCTGGTCTGGCGATCGCTTCGGCTCCACCCATGTTCCCCGGATTGGACAGGAGGTGCTGGTCGAGGGGCTGCACGGTGACCCGGATTGCCTGATCGTCACCAACCGTGTGCCAAACCGGCTCAATCTGCCACCGTGGGAGCTACCCGGCCAGCAAGCCATCTCCGGCTTTCGCAGTCAGGAGTTGACCGGCGGCAATGGCAAAGGCGGCGGGCGGCACAACAAGATGCTGGCCGACGACACGGCCGGCGAGCCGCAGGTGCAGATCGGCTCGGACTACCAGGCCTCCGAGCTGGCACTGGGCCACAACGTCAGCATTCACGACTTTACCGGCCGCAAAGGCAAGCGCGGCGAAGGCTTCGAATTGCGCACCGACGCCTGGGGCGCGCTGCGCAGTGCCATGGGCATGTTGCTGACGACCCACAAGCGATCATCTGGCGGCGACTATGCCATGAGCATGGGTGACATGGTCGACGCGCTGCAGCACGCCGAGAGCCAGACCGAACAACTGGCCGAAGCGGCGCAGACGGCCGGGGCACAGGACGGCGAGCAAAAGGCGGTGGCCAGGGCCATAGCCCAGCAGCATATGGCGCTCAAGGGCGACGGGCCACTCAAGGAATTCACCGCGCCGCACCTGGCGCTCACCAGCCCGGTCGGCATTGCCACGGCCACGCCAGGGCTGACACATCTGCAAAGCGGAACCCACGTTGCCATCACCGCCGGCGAGCACATGTCGGTGACCACGGGCGGCGGGTTCCTCGCCAGCATCCGCAAGGCGTGGCGTGTCTTTGTCTACGAAGCCGGCATGCGCTTTGTCGCGGCCGTCGGCGACATCGACGTGCAGGCGCTGAAGAACTCCATCCACCTGCTGGCCATGCTGGAAATCACCGCCACCGCTAACCGCATCGTCATCAAGGCTAAGGAAGAGTTGCTGCTCGATGGGGGCGGCAGCTATATCAAGCTGATCGGCGGGCGGATCGAACACGGCACCGACGGCGCCTGGATCGTGCATGCCGCGAGCAAGAACATGACCGGGCCGAGCAGTATCCCGGTCGACCTCAAGCCAAAGCAGGTCTGCATTGAATGCCTGCTGAAAGCTGCCGCACGAAACACAGCGCTGGTGCCACGCTAGCCGATGGAGACCCATCATGACCGAAGAGAGCAACCCGATTCATATCTATGCGCTGGTCGACGGCGCGCAGCATCCCCTTCCTATCCGGGATGCCCTCCAGGGGGCGCCGGATATTCGCAATGTCTACGCCGGCCTACCCGAGGAAGCCGCGGGAAACGCCTCGCTATTCCTGGCCCGCATTGACAACGCGAAGGCGCAATGGCTGTCAACGCTCGACAGGCTGGATCACCTTGCCCCCTGCCTGACGCTGATATGGAGCCGCGCCGGCATCGGCGAGCTGGCCGTACACCTGCAATCCTTCCTGCTGGCCGACATCGGCGACGGGATGACCGCCCTGGTCCGGTATTTCGATCCACGCAATCTGGCCTTTGTGCTGGAGGTCTGGGGCAAGGACATCACAGAAGAACTGATGAAACCGATCCAGCAATGGAAGTACCGCGGCTATGCGGAGGATTGGCAGCGCATCGACGGCCTGCTGGATGGCACCCAAACCGTGGTGGGTCCCGTCAAGATCCCGCTTAGTCAGGAACAGGTCGACTTGATCACCACGCATTGCGAGGCGGACCAGCTTCTCGCGGCGCTCATTGAAAACGGTGACGTCAACGGGGATGGGGCCTACTTGCCGCGCTTCGAGGCGTTCGAGGCACGCTATCTGCGTGCGATCCAATGGGGCCTGGAGGAGCCGGCCGACCGCCTGTTGTATTGCCAGTACAGCTACCTGTATGGCGCGGATTTCGATAGCCATCCCGACGTGCGATCCGCATTTGAGCGGAGCACGCCAGACCAGTCCTTCGGAGAGCGTCTTGCCAGCGTATGGCCGACCGTCTGGGAGTCGTTGCTGGCCAAACAGCGAAAAAAAGCGTCCCGAGACCCGACCCAGCCCACGCCTAACAAACCGCTACACGGTACCTAAGCGGCCATTTCAAAAAGCTTCTGGCGTCGTTGCGCGGCCTTGGCCGATCCACTTGTACTGTCTGCGGCCGCGCGCCTGGCCAGAACCGCTTCGCTTCATTTTGAAACAGCCCCTAAACATCAACCACCAACGCTCCACCAACGCACCTCCAACGCAACTATCAATGCAACCATTCATGAACCAGCAATCTCAACAGCCATCCTTCGCCTTCGTCGCCGCTTCGTGGTCCGCACTTCTTGCAGGCTTTCTCGCCTTCCTGGTGGGACYCTTCAACGCCGACATGCAGCTCAATGAGCGTGGCTACTACTTTACGGTACTGGTCTACGGCCTGTTCGCCGCGGTTTCTGTCCAGAAGAGCGTGCGCGACCGGCTGGAAGGCATTCCGGTGACCGGCATCTACTACGGCTTGAGCTGGGTGTCAGTGATCCTGTCCGTGCTGCTGCTTTGCGTGGGGCTGTTCAACGCCACCCTGGCCTTGAGCGAGAAGGGATTCTATGGGATGTCCTTCGCGCTCGCGCTGTTTGGTGCCATCGCGGTACAAAAGAACACCCGCGACACGCAGGCAGCCCGACCGCAGGTGATCGAGCCCCAGTTTGTTCAGATCCAGGAAAGCGACGCCGCGACGCGCCAGGGCGACTAGCCCTTCCCGCCGGCGGCTTACACGATCAGGCGCCGGCTTCAGCGATCGCAACTATGCAGCCTTGCGGATCCATATGCACAACAACACCAGTGTTGCTCGACACCTCTGGCGACTCTGCGCCAGCCTCTCCCTGGTCGCGGCACTGGGCGCCTGCTCCGATCGGCTGTCGGCTTGGTTCTCGCCGTTGTTTTCCGATGCAGAAGTGGAGGCAGCGCCCACGCCTGGTCGCATGCTTGGCGCCGGAGTGAGCGGGCTCAATTACACGCCGCACTTCATCGGCTGGTTCCGCATTACCGGCCCGGATGGCATGCGCGGAGGCGGTCCCAATATCATGCCGGCGCCTCCAGGAGGGCGCTCCGGCGGTGGTGCGCAAAACTGCTGCATCAGTATTCCTGAGGTCTGGCGTCCCGGCATTGAGGTCACGGTCCACTGGTATGCAGGGAAGATCCATGACGGAAAAACACCGGACGTGGTTTATCGCGCCAAGACCGAAGTGCCGCAATACGATGGTGCTAACTCCGGGGAAATGTGGGCAATATTCCTGCCGGATGATCGGGTCAAGATCATGGTTGCGGATGGGAATGCTAATGGCCGAAACAGCGTCGATGCGCGTCCTGCCGACGACGATCCCTTTATCGCTCATGGTGTGCTTGACGAAGGGGAGAGCAAGCGTGTGCGCGCCCGTGGCCGTTCGACCTATTGCGCTAGCGACGAGAGCAGCTGTCCGCCACGACTGCAGGAGAAGAACTACGCACCAGGTGGCCCATGTACTGCGGGCCTGCCATGTCCCCCGACAGCTGAAAAGGAGAAAGAACGATGAATATTCTGCGCTGGCCGGCCAAGATRCCGGAACAAGAAAGGGGGCGTTTTCCGGAAGGGCTCAATGCCTATTCTCTTGGTAGGCCAAAGGTGATCGATCCATTAGGTGCATGCGAACAGACGATCCATGTCAACCTCTTTTTCGACGGCACCGATAACAACGATGACAAGCAAACGCATCGACGGAATGCCGCCAAGCATGACAACGGCGGTGTTGCGCGAATGCTCTGGCGAGTCTGCGCCAGCCTTTTCCTGATCGCGGCATTGGGCGCTTGCTCCGATCGGCTGTCGGCTTGGTTTTCGCCGTTGTTTTCCGATGCAGAAGTGGAGGCAGCGCCCACGCCAGGCCCCAGGGTTGGCGCCAGCGTGAGCGGATTCAACTATACGCCGGACTTCATCGGCTGGTTCCGCATCACCGGCCCGGATGGCATGCGCGGCGGCGGACCCAATATCATGCCGGCTCCGCCGGGAGAGCGCTCCGGCGGCGGTGCGGAAAACTGTTGCATCAGCATTCCTAGGATCTGGCGTCCCGGCATCCAGGTCACGGTCCACTGGCACGTGGAGAAGGTTCAGGACGGAAAAACGCCGGGCGTGGTTTACCGGGCTACAACCGAAGTGCCGCAATACAACGGAGAGAATACGGCCGGCATGTGGGCCATCTTTTTGCCGGGCGACCGGGTCAAGATCATGGTAGCGGATGGGAATGCTAATGGCCGAAACAGCGTCGATGTGCGTCCTGCCGACGACGATCCCTTTGTCGCTCATGGCGTGCTGGATGAAGAGGAATCCAAGGGTGTACGCGCCGGCGGTCGCTTGGCGTACTGCGCCGATGACGAGCGCAATTGTCCACCACGACTGCAGGAGAAGAGCTACGCGCCGGGTGGTCCATGTACTGCAGGCTTGCCATGCCCTCCGACAGTTGAAAAGGAGAAAACACGATGAATATTCTGCGCTGGCCGGCCAAGATACCGGAACGAGACAGCGGGAGATTGCCAGAAGGGCTCGACACACATCCGCTTGGCAAGGCAAAAGTGATCGATCCATTAGGTGCATGCGAACAGACGATCCATGTCAACCTCTTTTTCGACGGCGCCGATAACAACGATGACAAGCAAACTCATCGACGGAATGCCGCCAAGCACGACAACGGCGGTGTTGCGCGAATGCTCTGGCGACTCTGCGTCAGCCTGTCTCTGGTGGCGGCGCTGGGCGCCTGCTCTGATCGGTTGTCGGCTTGGCTTTCGCCGTTGTTTTCTGATGCAGAAGTGGAGGCAGCATCCACACCTGATCGTATGCTTAGTGCTGGCGTAAGCGGATTCAACTACACGCCATACTACATTGATGGCTTTGGCATCACTGGCCCAGATGGCTCGGGCGGCGGTGGCCCTACCATCATGCCTGCTCCTCCCGGAGAGCGCACCGGCGGAGGCGCGGAGAACTGCTGCATCAGCATCCCTGCAGTCTGGCGTCCCGGCATGAGCGTTTCAATTCGATGGACAGTGAACAAGGTCTTGGACGGCAAGACGCCAGGCCTCGTTTACCGTGCCACGTCCACGTTGCCCGAGTACGGCGAACTATCCGGCAGCATGTGGGCCATCTTCTTGCCCGGCGATCGAGTCAAAGTGATGGTGAGTGATAGCACTAACGGGCGTCGGGCGGATATCCGCCCTGGCGACGACGACCCCTTTATCGCTCATGGCGTGCTGGACGAAGAGGAAACCAAGGGTGTGCGCGCTCGTAGCCGTTTGGCGTACTGCGCCGATGACGAGCGCAATTGTCCGCCGCGATTGCAAGAGAAGAACTACGCCCCGGGCGGTCCATGCACCGCAGGCCTGCCATGCCCCCCGACATCCAAAAAGGAGAAGAACCGATGAATATTCTGCGCTGGCCGGCCAAGATGCCGGAGCGAGACAGCGGGCGTTTGCCGGAAGGGCAAGATGCATATTCGCTCGGCAAGGCAAAGGTGACCGATCCGCTTGGAGCATGCGAACAGACGATCCATGTCAATCTCTTTTTCGACGGCACCAATAACAACGACGACGAAAGGAATCCCTGGCGGGATTCAAGGGATAAAGCCCACACCAATGTGGCGCGCCTCTATAACGTGACAAAGGAAGAGCCAGCAGAAGGGCACTTCAAATACTATATCGTCGGAGTCGGTACGCCGTTCCCGGAGGTCGGCGAGCATACCTACTCATCAACTGGCAAGGCATTTGCCACCGGCTTCGGCACGCGCTGTGTCTGGGGCTATACGCGCTTACTGCGGGCAGTCCATCAGGCCATCTCCGGAGGGATTGATGATGGCTACATGGGGAATGCAATAGCCGCCAAAATCTGCGAATAGTTAAACCCAACCGTCACCGCGACCGTGTTCGGCGCAAGGCCGTCATCTCCACTGCTTGAGCAAAAGCTGAACGCCCTGGCCGGCCTGCAGCGCGCCATGGAGAGGGATTGCCAGCGCAACAAGGTGATCAAGAAGGTGTGGATCAACGTCTTCGGCTTCTCGCGCGGGGCGGCGTCGGCGCGCGTTTTCGTCAGCAAGCTGGTCAATGAGTGGGCCAAGGATGGCAAGCTCGCCGGGCTGATCCCCTACCAGGTGAACTTCCTTGGCCTCTTCGACACCGTGGCCTCGGTGGGGCCGCCCGACTCCACCGCGAGCGCCCTCGATTTCGATACCTTCGATGGCCACTTCGACTGGGCAGGGAGCGGCCGGCTCAATATCCCGAAGTCCGTCAGGCGCTGCGTGCACTTCTTCTCGATCCACGAGCAGCGCATGAGCTTTCCGCTAGACACGATCCGTAAGGGCCGCAGCTATCCGGCCGGCCCGGACCGGCTCCTCGAAGTGCCCTATCCCGGTGTGCACTCGGACGTGGGTGGCAGCTATCCTCCCGGAGACCAGGGCAAGTCGCTGGTGAGCGATGCGCACAAGCTCGGTAAGATTCCGCTGCACGATATGTACATCGAGGCACTCAAGGCGGGGGTGCCTTTGCTTCTGGAAACAGATATTCGGAATCCGCCAGGGCGCGTGGACGACTTCGCAATCGCCCTTCCCGTCATCCAGGCCTTCAACGCCTGGCGCGACAGGCTGCCACAAGTGGCGAGCGTGGAAGAGGCCATGGACCTCGGCCTGCGCCAGAACCTGATGTGGCGGACGCTGCGGGCGCGCATTGGCTCCGGTGAGTACGTCTGTTTTCAGCCGTTCTACAGAGCCTGCGAGAGCCGCGAAGGCAAACTGACGCCGCATCAGATCGAGTCGAGGATCGAAGCCGAGCAGGCCAATGACCCGGCGACGCAACGGATGCGGGCCGAGCTGGAGGCGCTAGAACGGCAATCCAGACAGCTTGGCAGCCGGGCCGCATCGATGGGAATCGGCGGCGGCGGCACCGCGGCGCAGCGCCAGGCATTGCTGAAGGAAGACGCCCTGCTGAGAGCCAGCATTGCAGCGAAGAAGGCGGAGATCCAGCGCCGCAAGGAGGAGCTGTATGCCAAGATCGCGGGCAAGAAGCCGGAAGACGCGCGTCCCGGCGAGGGCGCGGATGAAATCGTTGCCAATGACCAGCGCGACCTGCGTGAAGCCGCGGAGGAGTTTCGGCTGCTGTTGGGCTTTCTTCACCCGGATCAGCGTGAGGCACTGGGTGTGCAGACGCATTTTGTCAGGCGTCCGCCCATGCCTGGCGATGTCTTCGGCACCCTGCGCGGCATCGTGGGCCGCGTTCTCGCTGGGCCTATCGGCAACGCGGGCAGCCTGCTCTGCGTGCGGCGGGACAAGAACCCCGACTCGGAGGTGGTCACGCTGGTCCAGCGCGATCTGATGGTGTCGACCGCCGCGGTGCGGCCCTTCAATGCGGGGGACGACGTGCTGGTCCGGCCCGCCGATGAAATGATCGACTACCTGCGCAAATGGACCTCGCCGGCAGCCGTCGATCGTTTCGCCGTTCAGGAGCGGGCAGCCATTGCCCTGTTCGACGATTTTATCCATGACAGCCGGGCGTGGTTCCGAGTCCCGCACTTCCACGAGTACTCGCTGGGCGGCTATGGTTGGGCACGTACGCTCTATATTGGCGACAACACACGTGTGCGGCACCTCGGCATGACCAAGCTCAGCACCTTCGATGCCATGATCGGCGTCAGCAAGGCGGCGGTCCAGTTGGCCAGGAAGGCGGCGCTCGATACGGCGGCCGAGGCAGCAGGCCGCGCCGCGGATGCCATGCTGGACGCCACCAAGTCACGTGGGAAGTCGTTGCTTGACGACATGATCCCCAAGGGGCCGCCATGGCCCCGCCTGTGATGGCGCTGCCCGCGTCCCCTCACTTTCCATGCCTTTCCATTTCATTCAATTTCCACTTGAGGAGACTGCAATGCCCCAATCCATTATCGTGGTCGGCGACAAAACCTCGCATGGTGGCCGAGTGATCACCGGCTCGCCAAGCGATAGGATCGACGGTCAGCCGATTGCCCGCAAAGGCGATCTGGTCGACTGTCCGATGCGGTATCCGGACGGGCGGCTGCACGGCGTCAATCCGATCATCGAGGGTGACGATTCCCATATGCTGGATGGCCGGCCGATTGCTCTGCATGGGCACCGCTCCGAATGTGGCTGCACGCTGATCGGCAGTACCGGCAGCTTTGTCGGGGGCTGACATGGGCGCTTCGGCAAAAGCGGAAAATCATTCGCGCTCTCAAAGGGTGCCGCGGCAAAAGACCCGGGCACGGGTGAAGCCTGTCGCGAAGACGAAATCCGAGGCGACCGCGGCAGTCGCGGTCGAGGGGGGCACCGAGCCGCTACCGACACTTGGACCGGTGCCGGAGGAGGTACTGGCGAAGCGGTTGGCCGAGATGAAAAAAACGCGGAATCCGCTGCTGACGGCCGCTGACCCACTCATGCTTTTCTTGGCAAATATTCCACTGGGCATCATCAGCTTCAGCCAGCGTGGCAAGATCGACTTGTTTCGGGCGCAGCTCGAGCAAGAGATAGGGGCCTTCGAGGCGTTGTGCTTCCAGGCAAATATCCCGCCCGCGCATGTCGTCGGTGCCAGCTATTGCCTCTGTACGGCGCTGGATGAGGCGGTTCACGATACGAAATGGGGTGGCGACACGGCACAGGGCCTGGGCGCCTGGTCGCAAAACGCATTGTCCGTCCGGTTTCATGGAGACCGGGATGGCGGCACAAAGGTCTTCCAGCTGGTTGGCCGGCTTGTCAAGGATCCCGACGGCAATCGCGATCTGCTTGAACTGATTTTTCAGGTCATGAGCCTCGGTTTCATGGGGCGTTACCGCGTCGACAGCGATGGTCGTCGCAACCACGAACACATCCGCCAACGCCTCTATAGGCTGGTGCAGGCTGGCCGCCCGCCAGTGCCAAAAGAACTATCCCCGCATTGGCGGGGCGAGCCGGCTGGCAAGATGAAGCCGTTATGGCATATCCCCGTGTGGATGGCGGCTCTCACCTACAGTCTGATCTTGCTGGTCATTTACGTCTGCTTTGCCTACCAGCTATCCGTCCGGACAGAGGAGGTCAGACAGGCGATTCTTGCGATTGGGGAGATGCGCCCCCCAATCGAATCCGACCCCGAATCCGAGCCGCCGCCCGCCGCGCCCGGTGAGGCGGGGCCGGTACGGTAATGGAAAGTGTGGGCGCGCCCGTGATGAATGGATGCCACGCCCCCTCGAAATCCATGCAAAAATACCCCGATAACACACCGCAACAAAGCCCCCTGCAATCGCCCCAACCAGCGACCACTACAGGAGAATGAACAACATGTACCGTGGAGAACGTTTCAACGGCTACAGCCATTTGGCGGGCGCCGTCCTGGCCGCCGCCGGCACCGCCGTCCTGATCACCACCTCTGCCCTTTACCATGACGCGTGGAAGGTCGTCAGCTCGGTCGTCTACGGCACCACGCTCGTCTTCCTCTACACCATCTCCACCCTCTACCACAGCCTGCGCGGCCGCCCGAAAGACATCCTGCGCCGGCTCGACTACTGCGCCATCTACCTTCTGATCGCGGGGAGCTATACGCCCTTCGCGCTGGTCACGCTGCGCGGGCCCTGGGGCTGGACGCTGTTCGGGGTGAACTGGGGGCTGGCCGTCATCGGCATCGCGCAGGAACTATGGATCGGCCACCGCACGCGCGTGTTCTCGCTGCTGATCTATGTCCTGATGGGCTGGCTGGTGCTGTTCGCCTTCGGCCCGCTGGTGGCTGCGTTGCCGGCCGCCGGCCTGTACTGGCTGGTGGCAGGCGGCGTGCTCTATACGGCCGGCATCGTGTTCTTCCTGTTCGACGAGAAGGTGCGGCATTTTCACGGCATCTGGCACCTGTTCGTGCTGGCCGGCAGCGCCTGCCAGTTCGTCAGCATCCTCTGGTACGTGGGCTAGGGCTTGCCGGGTCCGGGTGTGCTTCCTGTCTCCTCCACGGCCAGGCGCATGGGCACATAGGCGATGCCCTTTGTCTGCGCGCGGGGGCCGGCGGACCGGAAGCCGAAACGTTCATACACAACCGTAGCGAACGGGCTCGAATTCACGGTGAATTCGCGAACCCCGCCAGACGCCATCGCCGTACGGCTGGCCACCCCCCAGAGTTGCGCGGCAACGCCTGTCCGATGCATATGCGGCGCGACGAACAGGTGGAAGAGGTGGCTACCGTCTCGCATGGCAATGACACCAGCCAGCTGCTGGCCACGAAAGGCAACCTGATAATCGAAGCGCGGACTGCAGACATAGCCCGCGATCGAGTCTGGCGAGAGGCTGGCAAGGAATGATTCCGCACCCTCCCCCGACGCCTTGATGGTGAAGTAGTGTGCAACGCTCGTTGCCAGCGCGCTGATTGCGGCAGCGTCCTTGATATCGGCCCGGCGAATGATCAACGTATCCATGGTGGTAAATAATCGACTCGGTGTAGCCGTATTTCCCGCCCAAAAAGGCCGGAAGCACCCCGGCGCGATGCGAAGCGAACCGTGAAGGTGTACCTGACCGTATGGGCGCCTCGTCGGCTGACAGGTCCTTTCATTTAACTAGACCAGCTGAACTTGGTTCAACCGAAGGATCGGCTGGAGGCACTGTATCGCCAGGTGTCAGCGGACGGCGCGACGGAGAGGTGGGCGAATTTTATAGGGTGCGCCCCACAGCCATGCCATGGCGACTAAGTCCCATCGATAGCTGCTTTCAAGCGCCTCTTTCTCCACTCCGCTTCCTTGCCGATGACTGCTTTCGCGGGCAGTGCCGGCGCTTGCGTTGCGATTGAAAGCGGCATATGCTTTGGCATATGCCAGGAGAGTAATCGTGACTACCAATACCGAAAGCCGGCATGTCCGGCTATTCCGCAATGGCCGCAACCAGGCCATCCGTATCCCGCGCGAATTCGAACTGCCGGGAGACGAGGCCATCTTGCGCAAGGAGGGGACCAAACTAGTGATCGAACCCGTGCTGACGTCACCGCTGCGCGCTTTGCTAGCGCAATGGGCACCCTTGGAGGAAGGCTGGCCGGACATCGACAATTTGCCCGCCGAAGCCGTGGACTTGTGATGCCAGTGTATCTGCTCGACACTAACATCATTTCCGATGCTATCCGCAACACCCGTGGGGCCTCTGCCGCCCGCATCGGTGTGGTCGATCCCGATTCGTTGTGCACGTCAATCATCGTGGCGGCGGAACTGCGCTTCGGCGTGGCCAAGAAGGGCTCCGCAGCATTGGCTCAGCGCGTCGACCAAGCCCTGGGCGGCCTGCGGGTTCTGCCGCTTGATAGCGACGCTGACCGGCACTATGGTCAACTGCGCTCCGACTTGGAGCGCCGAGGCCAATTGATCGGCGCCAATGACATGCTGATCGCGGCGCACGCGATGGCATTGGACGCGGTGCTGGTGACGGACAATACCGGGGAGTTTTCTCGCATCGGTGGTCTACGGTTCGAGAACTGGATCGCCTGAACGGAAAGCACCGCCAAGCAATCCCCGATCGTCCAATCCCTCACTGCGGCACCAGTTCCACCCTCTCCCGGCTTTCCTTCTCCACCGCCTTGCGTGTATAGAGCAGCGGAAAATACTCGCCCCTCGCCCATAGCGGCGCAAGATCCCGGTAGTGCGGGCTGGCCGGATTCCCGGACTGCCCCGGCGCATTGATCGCCCGCGAAGCATCCCAGTTGCCCACATCCAGCACCATGCGAAACGACGCACCCGCGGTAAGCTGGTAGTCATTGTTCCGGTAGCTGGTATTCATCGGCGTAAACGCGGAGCCTCCAATCGGTCCGGCATTCACGTCATATCGCTGCCGTGCCGCGCCGTCCAGGATCGGATCCAGCGGATGACTGAACACCGCCGTATGCAGCTTGCCCCATTGCCAGGCCTTGGGGTCCGGTCCGAGCTTGCGCTCCACCTCCGCCATGGCGCTCTTGAGCGAAGCGACAATGACTTCGTTGCGGCGCTCCGGCGGCATCCATGGCTCGGGCTTCTCCAGTACCGCCAGCACGCGGCTGGCGTCGCCGTAACCCGCGAGCCTGGCGCCTTCGGCCGATAACGCCGCGCGCACTACGGCCGGACGCAGGTATTTGCTGAACCACACTTCGAACAGCGCCGCCTGCGCGCTGTCGGCGCGCTCGTTGCCATCCCAGCCGCGCAGCAGGTCCAGGGCGCGCCGCGCCTGCGGATCGTCGGTGCGCACACTGGCCAGCAACGCCACCGCGCGCAGCGCCGGCAGCGAGGTGGTGTCGTTCTGCCAGGCCATGCTGTCGGCCACCGACGAGTGCGGGTTGCCCGCGACCAGGCTCTTCAGGCGGCGCGCGCGAGCGGTGTCGCTCCATTCGTAGCCCACGCCCATCCTGGCGGCGGGGTGGTTCGGCGGGATGTTGTTCTCGTTGGCGGTCACCACGAAGCCGGCGGCCGGGTTGTAGGCCCAGGGCAGTTCGTCCATGTTGCGATAGCCCGACCACTCGTAGCGGCCGTCGCCCGGTACCGGCGTAAGGCCGTCCCAGTTGGGCCGGATCACGGTCAGCCCGCCGGGAATCCAGYCGATATTGCCGTCACGGTCGGCATAGACCTGATTCTCGCCGGGCGCGCCCCAGCGGTTCATGGCGGCGCGGAACTGGTCCCAGTTCTGGGCGCGCATATAGTCCATCGAGCCGAAGTATGGCGCCATGCCCAGGTCCAGCCACGCCGCGCGCAGCGCGTAGGCGCGGTTGCCCTTGGCGTCGGCAACCAGCACCGGGCCATGGCGCGTGAAGTCGATGCTGACCTTGCGCGGCACCGGCTCGCCCTTGACGGCGATCTCCTCGGTCACCGTTTCCATCGGTTCCCAGCGGCCGCGATACTTGTATTCGTGCRCCTGCGCCGGGTTGGTCTCGTAGACGTAGAGATCTTCCTGATCCATATAGAAGCGCGTCAGGCCGAACCCGATGATGCCGTTGTGCCCGATCGAAATGCCCGGCAGGAAGGGCTCGCCGGCGCCGATCACCGACATCCCCGGCGCGTTCAGGTGGCTGATATAGCGCAGGCTGGGCGCGCCATGCGCCCGGTGCGGGTCGTTGGCCAGGATCGGGCGGCCGGTGCTGGTGCGCGAACCGGCGATGACCCAGTTGTTGGAGCCGAGGCTGCGCGCCGTGTCGCTGTTGACGTCGAGCGTGGCATAGAGCGCTTCGTGCGCGATGCCGTCCGCCTGGGCGGAGGGCCACCATTCCTTCGGGAAGCGCGGCGCGGCGGTGGCCAGCTCGTAGGCGCGGCGCAGTTCGGCCGCGGGCAGCGCGCAGGGATCCAGGCCGTCCGGCAGCTTGGGCTGGACCGGTGGATCCAGTTCGCGCTGCACCCAGTCGGTGCGGGCGGCATCGGGCTTGACCTGGCAGTAGACCTGCGCGCGATTGACCTCGCCCATGGCATTGAGCGTGAGCCCGTGATGGCGGATGCGCACGATATCTTCGGCGCGCCAGCGCGCCGGCTTGTAGTTCAGCAGGCGAAACTCGGGCGGCAGCAGTTCCGGCTTGCTCTCCGTCTGGGCCACGTAGGCGTTCACCCCCGCCACGAAGGCCTCGGCCACGCGCTTGGCGTCCGAGCCATAGGCCAGCCATTCGCGGTACATGTCGCCGCGGAACAGCACGGCGCGCGCCATGCGGTCGCCTTCCACATAGGCCGGCCCGAAGTCCCTGGCCATCTCGCCCAGGCCACGCTTGCGCCAAAGGTCGATCTGCCACAGGCGGTCGCGCGCGGCCATGAAGCCCTGCACATAGAAGGCGTCGTACAGCGTATTGGCGTAGATGTGCGGCACGCCCCAGCGGTCGACCAGGATGCTGGCGGGCTTTTCCAGGCCAGCCACCTTAAAGGTTTCGGTGGCGGGGGCCTCGGAAGCGGCGGGCGGTGCGGCCTGGGCGGCGGTTGCCGCGGTGCTCAGGACGAGCAGGGCGGCAAGGCGGCGGGCTCGGCAAACCATGATGTCTCCTTTGGGACTTGGGGATCGCATTATCGAAGCCGCGCCGGGGCCGGCACGGCGAATCGCGCCAAGGATAGCGGAAGACGCATGGGCCAGCCTGATCGGACGGCGCTTTTTTGCCGGAAGCGCGCCAGGCGCGGGCGTCCCCGGCGGCCGCCAAAGCCCGTCCGGCGCGCGTTGCAGGGAATTTCAGCCGGCAAAACTTTGATGCACTGCAAAATGACGGACCGCAAATAGGAGCCTATAACCCCATAACCGGTTTCATTCAACGAAACCTGTCTATCCGGAGTGCGCGCGCGTGACGGTTCCGACCAMCTCCCTACAGAAGGCCTGCAGGCTGCTGCGCGCGCTGTCGGATGCGCGCAATACGCGCCTGACCGACCTCGCCGTCGCCGCGGGCGTCGACAAGGCCTCGGCGCTGCGCCTGCTGGACACGCTGGCCGCGGAAGGCTTTATCGCCCGCGACGCCGACACCAAGGCTTTCTCGCTGGGCCCCGAATGGCTGGCGCTACGCGCGGCCAGCGTGCGCCGCATCGACCCGCGCGCCAGCGTGCGGCCCGCGCTGATCCGCCTTGCCCACGCCTTCGAGGACACCGCGATGCTGTCGGTACCGAGCGGCTGGGAATCCGTCTGCCTGGAACTGCGCCCCGGTACCTTTCCCATCCGGGCCAACTATCTGGACGTGGGCAGCCGGCGACCGCTCGGCGTCGGCGCGGGCAGCCTGGCGCTGCTGGCGGCGCTGCCCGATGCCGAGGTGGAGGCCACCTTGCAATGCATCGCGCCCGCGCTCAAGCGCTACCCGCGCATCAACGCGGCGCTGCTGCTGCGCGAGGTGGAGGCCACCCGCACGCGGGGCTATGCGGTGCTGCTGGATGTGGTGGTGGAGCGCATGGGCGGGATCGCCATCGCGCTGCCGGACCCCGACGGCTATCCGCTCGGCGCCATCAGCATCGCCGCGCTCAACGAACGCATCAGCGAGCGCGAGCCCGCGCTGGCACGCGCGCTGCGGCGCGAGGCCGAGACCGTCTGCGCGGCCTGGACGCCGCCGGCACCCAATTCGACGGCGGCACGGCGCCGCGGCGGCGCGATGGCAAGGACATCGCCCGCGCGGAAGACGCCACGAACATCCACCGCGATTACCGACCTACAACCGGAGACATAGAGCATGCGCTGGAAGCAACGACCGCAGGGTTCCAACTGGGGCGATTTCGGCCCCGACGACCAGCTTGGCCGCGTCAACCTGATCGGCCCCGAGCAGGTCCGCAAGGGCGCGCGCGAGATTCAGGCCGGGCTGTCGTTCTGCCTGTCGCTGCCGCTGGACTATCCCGGCGGCAACAAGCTCAACCCGCGTCGCCATCCGCCGGTGCTGCGCCCCACGTTCCGCGACGACATCCCGTATGTGAACTTCCCGCTGGCCAAGGTGGACCCCACCGCCACCGACGTGATCAGCGACGACCAGGTGCTGCTGTCGCTGCAGTACTCCACGCAATGGGACTCCCTGGCCCACGTGGGCGCGCTGTTCGACGCCGACGGCGACGGGCGGCCGGAGCGCGTCTACTACAACGGCTATCGCGCCAACGAGCATATCGTGGGCCCGGTGGACTACGCTGAGGACGACCACTTCGCCGCCCACGCGTGCGGCCACGACCATAGCGAGGCGCGCGCGCTCGGCATCGAGAACTTCGCCGTAAAGGGCATGCAGGGGCGCGGCGTGCTGGTCGACCTGGCCCATGCCTTCGGCCAGGATTTCCGCAACGTCGGCTACGACGACCTGATGCGCGCGCTGGAGGCCGACCGCATCGAGGTGGAGACGGGCGACATGCTGTTGCTGCGTACCGGCTTTGCCGAAGTGGTGCTGTCGATGCAGCGCGAGCCGGATGAAACCGTGCTGCATCACAGCTGCTGCGCGCTGGACGGCCGCGACGACCGCCTGCTGAACTGGATCACAGACTCCGGCATCGCCGCGCTGATTGCCGACAACTACGCGGTGGAGCGCTACCCCGCGCGGCCCGCGCCGGCGGACCAGCCCAACCACCCGCTGCTGCCGCTGCACCACCACTGCCTGTTCAAGCTCGGCCTGCCGCTGGGCGAGCTTTGGTACATGAAGGAACTGGCGCAGTGGCTGCGCGCCAACCAGCGCTCGCGTTTCATGCTGACGGCGCCGCCGCTGCGGCTGCCGGGCGCGGTGGGCTCGCCTGCCACGCCGATCGCCACGGTCTAGCTAGACAAGCCGGCGCCGACGGCGCCGTGCCGTTCCCCGCTGTTTCGCCGAAGCACCATAAAGAAGCAGGCCCGAGAGGCCGCGCTGGAGGAGATCACCATGAAACGAAGCCATTCGCTGCTGCGCCGTCCATTGGGCGCACTGACCATTGCGGCCGCGCTGCTGTGCGGCGCCGGGCAGGCCAGCGCGCAAGCCGCCAAGGCCGGCATTTCCGATGACGAGGTCAAGATCGGGCTGATCCTCGACATGAGCGGCCTGTACGCCGACGTCACCGGGCGCGGCAGCGCCGCCGCCGCGCAGATGGCCATCGACGACTTCGGCGGCAAGGTGCTGGGCAAGAAGATCGAGCTGGTGGTGGCCGATCACCAGAACAAGGCCGACATCGCCGCCAGCAAGGCGCGCGAGTGGTTCGATACGGGCCACGTCGACGCCATCCTCGACGTCGCCGCCTCCGCTCCCGCGCTGGCGGTGCTGGAAGTCGCCAAGCAGAAGAACCGCATCGTGGTGTTCTCCGGCCCCGGTACCGAGCGCATTACCAACGACCTGTGCACGCCGATCTCGGTGCACTACGCGTACGACACCTACGCGCTCGCCAACTCCACCGCGCGCGCAGTGGTGCAGCGCGGCGGCAAGACCTGGTTCTTCCTGACCGCGGACTACGCCTTCGGCCACACGCTGCAGGAATCGGCCACGGCGGTGATCAACGAAACCGGCGGCAAGGTGCTGGGCGCGGCGCGCCATCCCATCGGCGCCAGCGATTTCGCCTCCTACCTGCTGCAAGCGCAGTCCAGCAAGGCGCAGGTGGTGGGCCTGGCCAACGCCGGCGGCGACGCCGTCAACGCCATCAAGGCGGCCAGCGAATTCGGCCTGACCAAGGGCGGCAACCAGCGCATGGCGGGGCTGCTGCTGTACATCAACGACATCCACGCCATCGGCCTGAAGACCGCGTCCGGGCTGCTGCTCACCGAAGGCTTCTACTGGGACATGAACGACGCCACGCGCGCATGGTCGCGCCGGTACTTCGAGAAGCTGAAGAAGATGCCGAACATGAGCCAGGCCGGGACTTACTCATCGGTGATGCATTACCTCAAGGCGATCCAGGCCGCGGGCACCGACGAGACCGTAGCGGTGATGAAGCAGATGAAGGCCATGCCGATCAACGATTTCTTCGCCAGGAACGGCCGCATCCGCGAAGACGGCCGCATGATCCACGACATGTACCTGTTCGAGGTCAAGACGCCGGCGGAGTCGAAGTACCCGTGGGACTACTACAAGCTGCTGGCCACGGTGCCGGGCGACCAGGCCTTCATGCCGGTGTCCAAGTCCCAGTGCCCGCTGCTGAAACGTTGAAATCCTGAAGCGTCGAAATCATGAAGCACTGAGCGAGGCATCATGCAACACGCAGCCTACCTGCGCGGCGCGGGCAATACGCGCTTTGGCCGTATCGAGGGCAGCACGCCGCTGACGCTGATGGCGGCCGCCACCGACGCCGCGCTGGCCGATGCGGGCCTGGCCCGCACCGATATCGACGGCGTGCTGTGCGGCTACGCCACCACCCTGCCCCACCTGATGCTGGCCACGCGCTTTTGCGAGTACGCGTCGCTCGATCCCGCTTACGCGCATGGCGTGGCCTCGGGCGGCGCGACCGGCGGCGTCATGGCGATGCTGGCGCGCGAGCTGGTGGGTGCGGGCCGCTGCCGCCATGTGCTGGTGGTGGCCGGCGAGAACCGGCTCTCCGGCCAGAGCCGCGACCAGTCGATCCAGACGCTGGCACAGGTCGGCGAGCCGGAGATGGAAGTGCCAAATGGCGCCTCCGTGCCGGCGTACTACGCCTTGCTGGCTTCGCGCTATCTTGCCGAGACCGGCATGCACGCCGACGCGCTCAGCGGCTTCGCGGTGCTGATGCGCGAGCACGCCGCGAGCCATCCCGACGCCCACCTGCGCGAGCCCATGACGCTGGACGCCGCGCGCGCCGCCAGGCCCATCGCCACGCCGCTGCGGCTGTCGGACTGCTGCCCGATCTCCGATGGCGCGGTGGCGCTGGTGGTGTCCGCCGGGCCGGGCAGCGGCACCCCGGTGCGCGTGACCGGCGCGGGCCAGGCGCATCGCCACCAGCACCTGTGCGCGCTGGAAAGCGTGCTGGCCACGGGCGCGGCCGATGCCGCGCGGCGCGCGCTGGCGGAAGCCGGCAACACGGTGGCGCAGATCGATTACCTGGCGATCTACGACTCATTCACCATCACGCTGGCGATGCTGCTGGAGGAACTTGGCGTGGCCGGGCGCGGTGCGTCCCCGGCGCGGCTGGCGGCGGGAGATTTCGGCCGCGATGGCGCGCTGCCGCTCAACACGCATGGCGGCTTGCTGGCGTTCGGACATTCGGGCGTCGCGGGCGGGCTGATGCATCTGGCGGAAGCCATGCGGCAGCTTGCGGGGAAGGCGGGCGCGCGACAGGTGCCGGCGCGCAAACGCGCGCTGTTTCACGCGGACGGGGGCGTGCTCTCGTCGCATGTGAGCCTGGTGCTGGAGGCGGGATGAGAGCGCATGCAATGCCTGATGCCTGGCTCGCTGGCAGTGAGCATCTTTGCTCTTGCGCACGCCCGCCCTCTCCCCCGCCCCCTCTCCCGCAAGCGGGAGAGGGGAACGAACCAGCGCTGCATTTGGTGCACTCGCCAAGGACATTGTCATGAGCACAGACCATCCCTACCAGGCAGGCCTGGACGCCGGCCTCGTGCGTTACCAGGCGTGCGAGGATTGCGGCGCGTGGCAGCCGCTGCAGCGCCACGCGTGCCGCGCCTGCGGCAGCACGCGGCTGGCCTGGCGCGATGCGGGCGGCGGCGCCACCATCCATTCCGTCACCGAAGTCTCACGCGCCCCTACTGAAGAATTCCGCGCGCTGGCGCCTTACACACTGGTGCTGGCCACACTCGACGAAGGCCCGCGCGTCATGGCCCATGCCGAGCCTGGCGTGACCATCGGCGAGCGCGTGCGGGCCGCCTTCATGCGCCACGGCGAACGCACGCTGCTGCGCTTCCGGCGCGAGTAGCCGCATCGCATGACGTAGCCGCCCTGCTGGCGGGCACGATCGCGCTTGCCGCCGTGCTGCCGGCGCCGCCCGGCCTTAGCTTTTGGATCGCATCATCATGAACCAGACCTTGCAAGCCTTGCTGGCACCGCGCTCGATCGCGGTGATCGGCGCTTCCGACCATATCCACAAGATCGGCGGCCGTCCCATCCACTACATGCGCGAGCATGGCTACGCCGGCAAGCTCTACCCGGTGAACCCGCAGCGCGACACCATCCAGGGACTGCAGGCCTTTGCCTCGCTCGATGCGCTGCCCGAGGTGCCCGAACTGGCCATCGTCGTAGTGAGCGGCGATGCGGCGGTATCCGCGGTGCGCGATTGCGCTCGCCTTGGTGTGGCCGCCGCCATCGTGATTGCCTCGGGCTTCGGCGAAGCCGGCGAGGAGGGCCGCCGCCAGCAGGACGAAATGGTGCGCGTCGCGGCGGCTGCCGGACTGCGCCTGGTGGGGCCGAACAGCCAGGGCCTGGCCAACTTCGGCACCGGCACCATTGCCAGCTTCTCCACCATGTTTATCGAAGTGCCGCCGCAGGATGGCCCGGTGGCCGTGTTGAGCCAGAGCGGCGGCGTCGGCGCCATGGTCTACGGCCTGCTGCGCGGACAAGGCATCGGCGTGCGGCATATGCACGCCACCGGCAACGAGGCCGACATCACGGTGAGCGAACTGGCGCTGGCCGTGGCGCACGATCCCGATGTGCGGCTGGTCCTGCTCTACCTGGAAGGCCTGACCGACCCCGCGGTGCTGGCCGAAGCCGCCGCGGTGGCGCGCCGGCGCGGCGTGCCCATCGTGGCGGTCAAGGCAGGCCGCTCCAGCGCGGGGCAGCGCGCGGCGGCATCGCATACCGGCGCCATCGCCAACGAGGACCGCGCGGTGGGGGCATTCCTGGCGCGGCACGGCATCTGGCGCGTGGACGACGCGCACGCGCTGGTGCGCTGCGCGCCGCTGTACCTGCGCGGCTGGCAGGCCAGCGGGCGGGGGCTGGTGGTGGTGAGCAATTCCGGCGCGAGCTGCGTCATGGCCGCCGATGCCGCCGAGCCGCTCGGCCTGTCGCTGGCACCGCTGGCGCAGGCCACGCAGGCGGCGCTGGGCGCGCGGCTGCCGGGGTTCGCGTCCACCGCCAATCCGGTCGACGTCACCGCTGCCCTGCTGACCAACAGCGGACTGTTTGGCGACGTGCTCCCCGTGGTGGCGGCGGACCCCTCGGCCGACCTGCTGCTGCTCGATATCCCTGTGGCCGGGATGGGCTACGACCTGCCGCGCTTCGCCCGCGATGCCGCCAGCTTTGCCGACAGCGCCGGCAAGCCGATTGCCGTCGCGGCATGGCAGGCCCCGGTGGCGGCCGCCTTCCGCGCCGTCAACGTGCCCGTGTACACGAGCGGGGCCGAGGCGCTGGCGGCCTTCGCGCAACTGGTCACGCACCAGCAGCGGCTGCGCGACATCGCCACGGAAGACACGCTGTTGCAGGCGCGCCAGCCGCCGGCTGCGGGGGCCGTATCGCGTGTTGCCGGCCACACGCTGAGCGAGGCGGCGAGCCTCGCGCGGCTGGCGTCGGCCGGCTTCCCGGTGGTGGCGCACCAGCTGTGCCACAGCGTGGACGAGGCCGTCGCGGCGTGGCGCGCGCTGCAGGGGCCGGTGGCCGTCAAGGCTAGCTCCCCACAGGTGCCGCACAAGAGCGAACATGGCCTGGTGGCGCTGAACTGCAATGACGAGCACGCGGTGGCGCATGCCTATCTCGCGCAGACCGGCATCCTGGAAACGCTCGGCGCGGCTTGCGAAGGCGTGGTCGTGGCGCGCATGGAGCGCGGCCAGCGCGAATGCATGGTGGGCGCGCACTGGGACCCGGTATTCGGGCCGGTGGTGCTGGTGGGCGACGGGGGCAAATACGTGGAGGTGCTGCGCGACACGGCGGTACTGCTGGCACCCTGCACCGAAGCCGCGGTGGAGCGCGCCGTGGCCGGCTTGCGCATCGCGCCGCTGCTGGCGGGCGTGCGCGGCGAACCTGCCGTGGACGTGGCCGCGCTGTGCCGGATCGCGGTACGCGTGGGCAACCTGATGCATGAGGCGAACGGCGCGATCCGCTCGGTCGATCTCAACCCGGTGATGGTGAGCGCGGGCGGGGCGGTGGTGGTGGATGCGCTGATGGAGGTGACGGCGGACACCGCCTGACAGGCCGRCATGGCGCTGCCGTGGCCCGATCCGCCTTCAGTAAACGTCGCGCCGGTAGCGCCCTTGCTCCCCCAGTTGCAGCAGCGCCTCTTCGCCCAGCACCTCGGCGAGCGCCTCGTTGACGCCGCCCGCCATGCCCTGCAGGCTGCCGCAAACGTAGATGGCCGCGCCCGCCCCGACCCAATCCCGCACTGCGCCGGCCAACGCGCGCACCGCGTCCTGCACGTAATGCAGGGCACCGCCGTCGCGCGAGAACACCAGATCCATCCGCTGCAAGACCCCTTCGGCCTGCCATGCGGCAAGTTCATCGCGGTGGAACGCGTCGTGCTGCGCGGTGCGCTCGCCGAACAGCAGCCAGTTGCGATGATGGCCAGCCGCTGCGCGCGCCTTGAGATGCGCGCGCAGGCCAGCCAGGCCGGTGCCATTGCCGATCAGGATCAGCGGACGGCCGTCGGCGGGCGGATGAAAGCCGCGGTTGGTGCGGATACGCAGCGCAATGCCGGCGCCCGGCTGCGCATGCGCGGTCAGCCAGCCGGAGGCCAGCCCGAGGCGGCCATCGTCATGGCGCTGCTGGCGCACCAGCAGTTCCAGCCGCCCGTCCTGCGGGATCGAGGCAATCGAATACTCGCGGTGCGGCAGCAGCGGCAACGTATCCACCAGCCGCTGCGGCGTCACCCCGGCAAGTGCGGCAAGATGCGGCTCGGGCAGGACGATGCGCGTGGCCAGCGCTTGCGCCAGCGTGGCCGACACACCGTCGCAGCGCACCGGCGTGGCGCCGTCCAGCGACAGCCTTGCCAGCATGCGTTCCACTTCGGCCGGCGCGTGGCAGGGGCCGATCTCGGCGATGTCGCCGGCTTGCCATGACGGCGCCTCGCCCGCCGGCGGCACCAGCGCCAGGTGGAAGGCCGGCGAGCCGGGGCTGCCCGGGTTGAGCAGGCGGCGCTCGTGCAGCAGCCATTCGGCGTAGCGTGGCTTTTCCCAGTCGGCGATCTCCGCGCCGCCACTGAGTGCGCTGAGGTGGTTCTGCCAGTGGCGCAGCGCGCCGGCGTCGCCGTTGTCGACCTCCACCATGTCGAAGAGCGCTTGCGCGTGCTGCCGCTGCAGCCATGCCGACAGCGTGTGGCCAAAGGCACAGAAATGGGCATAGCTGCGGTCGCCGAGCGCGAGAATGCCGTAGCGCAGTTCGCGCAGGCCGCCGGGGCCGGCCGCCGCCGTCAGCCGGCGCGCGAAGCCCGACGCGCTGTCGGGCGCATCGCCCTCACCGGTGGTGCTGACCACGAACAGGGCCTGGCGGCAGTTGCCAAGCCGGCCGGCGTCCAGCTCGGCGAAGGACAGCAACTGCGCGGGCACGCCGGCATCCTGCAGCGCCTGCGCGGTCTGCAGCGCAAGCCGCCCGGCAAACCCGCTCTGGCTGGCGTAGGCCACCAGCGTGGCACCATCCCTGGCTTGCGCCAGCAGACCGGCGCGCGCGTGCCGGCGGCGATGCCGGGCGATCACGGCCGCGCAGAACCCGGCGTAGGCGATGACCACGCCGGCGGCCATGCCCGCGCGGGTCGGCGCGAAGAAGGCGAGGGCCAGACCGGCGAGGCCTGCCAGCATGCCGAGCGCGGTTGCGATGCGGATGGCGCGCATGTGCCGCTCGGCGCGGCTGACGTGGTTCTGCGTGCGCGCGCTCTGCGCGGCGGGCGCTTCGGCCGGTAGCGAGGCAGCGGTATCCGGCGGACTCATGACAGCATGGCCTCGAAAGCCGGTGACAGGCGTTCGTCGAAGCCACCGCTATGGCGGATCAGGAAGCGCGCGGCCAGCGCATGGCGGCGCGCGAACACCATGCCGGCCTCCGGCCCCAGCACGGTCAGCGCGGTGGAGAACGCATCGGCCAGCATGCATTGCGGGTGCAGCACCGTGACCGAGGCTAGCGCATGGCTGGCCGGATACCCGGTGCGCGGGTCCAGCGTGTGGGCGTAGCGGCGCCCTTCGCTGTCGAAGTAGCGGCGGTAGTCGCCCGAGGTGGCGACCGACAGGCCATGCAGCGCGACCAGCGTCTCGTGGCCTGCCGCGCCGCCGCCGGGCGGCGTTTCCAGCGCCACCCACCACGGCAGCCCGTCGGGCTTGACGCCGCGGCCGCGCAACTCGCCGCCAATCTCGACCAGGTGGCTGCCGATGCCCTGCCCGGTCAGGTAGCGCGACACGGCGTCCACCCCGAAGCCCTTGGCGATGGCGCAGAAATCCAGCCGGAGGCCGCCCGGCTGCCGCACGCGGCAGCCGGCCTCGTCGAACGCGATACGCTGCCACCCGCACAGCGCGTGCGCCTGTTCGATCTCGGCCAGCGCCGGCGCTTCGCTGCGCCGAGGCGCCGGGCCGAAGCCCCAAAGGTCCACCAGCGGCCCCGCGCTGGGATCGTAGGCACCGCCGCTATCGCGCGCGACTTGCAGCGCGGCTTGCAGCACGTTAAAGCAGTCGGCCGGCAGCACCTGCCAGTCGCCCGCCGCGGCGCGGTTGAAGCGGCTGAGGTCCGAGGTTTCGTCCCAGTTGCTCATCTGCGCGATCACGCCGGCCAGCACGGCACGGATGCCGGCGTCGAGCGCGTCTTCGCCGATGGCGCCAGGCGGCGCGGCCCATGCTACCGACCATGTGGTGCCCATGGTCTCGCCCTGCCGCCGGCAAACGCGCGCCGCCGCATCGGGCGTGGGCGGGGCGGCGCCAAGCGAAAGGGGAACGAGGACACGCTGCATGCGGGTGAACCTGGAAAGACGATGAAAGCGAAACTACGGGAACACAAAAAGCGCACCGGCGGCCCGGGGCTTGCGCCGCCAGCCGGACGAAGGTCCGGCTGGCGGCCTGCTGTCGACAGCGATTACTGCGGCAGCACCTCGACCGTGGCCGCGTAGCTGGCGCGGCGTGTCTTGGCTTCCTTGACCGCGACCTTGTCGTCGCGGACCTCGGCTTCCATCCAGTACATGCCCGGCGCCGGCCACTTGACGCTGAACTTGCCGTCGGCGTCGGTGGTGAACGACATCTCCTGCAACTGGTCGCGATAGCGGATGCCGCCCGGCACCACCGCCACCTTGACGTTGCCGGCGGGCTTGCCGTCGAGCAGCAGGCGGAAGCTGGCGGCATCGCCCGCGACCAGGTCGTTCGGGTGCGTCACCGGCGCCAGTTCCAGCCCGCGGCCCGTAGTCTGCAGCACCTTGGCGGTCGGCTTGCCCGCCGTGACGAAGGCTTCCAGGCGGCTGTCGGCCTGCGTCACCTGCAGGTCCTGCGCGCCGGCCGGCACCTCCCTGGCGAAGGCTTCCGCCGAACCGCGCCAGCGCTTGGCCTGGCCATCCACCTTGTAGCTGGCGAACAGGCCGTGGCTGACCATGGCTACCTTGTAGGTGCCCGGCTGGGTCAGGTGCACGTCGAAGGTGCTGCGGTAGCGGCCCGTGCTGGCGTTCTCGACTTTCGCCGCGGCGCCGTCCGGCGCGGTCACGGCGAGGTTGTCCAGGCGCAGCGGGACGTGTTCGAAGTAGAACAGGTCGTTCGACACGGCTGCGTCGACCGTCACCCACGGGTCGCTGCCCGAGAGCACGGTGGCCGACGGCAACAGCCACTGGCGGTGTGCGTGAGCGGCCAGCGGCATCAGCGCGGCGAGAGCCAGCACGGCGGCCCGGACGGGCAGTTTGGTGGCGAAAGTCTTCATCGTCATGCTCCTAGGGAATGGGGGGCTCAGGGCTTCAGGTCGACCGAAACGCCACCGAGTTCATGCTCGCCTTTTGCCTTGGCCGAGGCGGCGGCCTTCGGCGGCCATGCAAAGGGCACGCGCAGCAGTTCGCGACCACCGACCTCGCGGGCGGCTTCCACCACGAGCTGGTAGTCGCCAGCGGGCAGCTTGCCCAGCGGTGCCTTGGCATCGGTGAAAGTGAGCGTGTGCTCCCCGGCTGCGCGCGTGGCGCCGGAGATGCCATCGGCGGGCATCTGCATATCGCGCCCGGCCTTGCGCCACCACTGGCGCATGTCCTTGAGCCACTTGGTGCCTTCGCCATCCTTGTGCTTGACGTCGTACCAGACCGCCAGCGTGGCGGCCGGGCTCTGGTCGGCCCGCTCGATCCACATCGAGACGTAGGGCCGGTGGTACTCCGCCACGTTCAGCCGCGGAATCTCTACCTTGACGTTCATTTCGGCCGCCACGGCCGGGCCGGCGAACGGAACCGCGGCCATGCCGGTAAGGGTGACGGTAAGCAATCGGCGCATAAACGGGTCCTCGTCTGTGAACTGTGAAACTGTGAAAGCGATCGTTAGAGGCACGGCTCGCTGGCGGTGCCGCTCAGTGGATGTACAGCAGGGCCAGCAGCAGCGGCACCACCAGGCCCAGCCCGACCAGCGGCCAGGTTGCCATGCGGCCACCGGCGTGCAGCTTGAGCAGGAACAGCCCGGTGATGCTGAAGATCAGGCAGGCCGCGGCGAACACGTCCAGGAACAGACTCCAGGCGCGGCCGGTGTTGCGGCCCTTGTGCAGGTCGTTCAGGTAGGAGATCCAGCCGCGCGTGGTCTTCTCGTACTGCACCTCGCCGCTGTCCAGCGCCAGGCTGACCCAGGCGTCGCCACCCGGCCGGGGCAGCGCGACGTAAATCTCATCGCCCGACCACTCGGCCTCGCGGCCGCCTGCGTCGATATCGAATTCCCGCGTGAGCCAGTCGCCGAGCGCCGCGGGCACCGGACCCTTGTCGGCATGCCGGGCCTGGCGCAAGGCAGCCGTCAGGCTGGCCGGCGCGGTCGCAGTGCGAGTGACCACTTGCGGGCGAGCCTCTATCTGGCCGGCGTGATTCAACGTAAAGCCGGTGACAGCAAACAGCAGCATGCCGATCAGGCAAAGCGCCGAGCTGATCCAGTGCCACTGATGCAGGTGCTTGAGCCAGAAGGCCCGCTGCTGCTGGCCTGCCCCCAGCGATGTTTCGGTCATGTCGATTTTCCGGCGCCCGGCAGCCTGTTTTTTCCTGGCGCCACACTTGTCAGCCTGCCTCAGCCGCCATGTTCCCCGGTCTCGGGTGGCGGCTTAAGCAAATAGGCGAAAGGATAATGGTTCTCATTTGAAACCGCAATGACGTGACGCATGGCAGGTGGTTACGTTCCATTACAGGCGCCTGCGATGGTGTGGTGGTCGCCTGCACGTTTGGACGCCACACACTCTATTCACAAACATTATATTTATCAATATAATATCAACATTGAAATTGATGGCAGACCATGAGCGAGAACCATCCCGCCATTGACCTTGGCACCATGCAAGCCGCTGCCGCGCAAGCCTGCGCGCTGCTCAAGGTGCTCGCCAATCAAGACCGCCTGCTGCTCATGTGCCAGTTGTCCCGGGGCGAGTTGTCCGTCGGCGAGTTGGAAGAACAGCTCGGCATCCGGCAACCGACGCTTTCCCAGCAGCTCGCCGTGCTACGCGAAAGCGGTCTGGTGACAACGCGCCGCGAGGGGAAGAGCATCTTCTATTCCATTGCCAGCCAGGAGGCGCTTGCCGTCATGGCTGTGCTGTATGAGCAGTTTTGCGCCAACACCAAGTAGGAGGCGGTATGTTGATTGACCTGGGTAATTTCACGCCTGCCTTATCGCTGGCCGGAGGGCTCATCATCGGCGCGGCTGCTGCCGTGCTCGTCCTGTTCAACGGCCGGATTGCGGGCATCAGCGGCATCGTCGGGGGTCTGCTCAGCTCGCCGCGCAATGACATGGCGTGGCGCGTGGCCTTCCTCGCCGGGTTGGTCGGGACTCCTGTCCTCGCCAGCCTGCTTGGCAAGCCGGCGACTCCCGACATTCAGGCCAGCTGGGGCGAAATCCTGGTCGCCGGCTTCCTGGTCGGCATCGGCACCCGCTACGCAAGCGGCTGCACGAGCGGCCATGGCGTGTGCGGTATCTCGCGCGGGTCCATGCGTTCGCTGGTCGCGACCATGACCTTCATGGCGGCGGGCTTCCTGACCGTCCTGGTGGGACGACACATGATTGGAGGCTGACATGAGCGCCGTCACTGCATTGCTGGCCGGCCTGCTCTTCGGCATCGGCCTGATGGTTTCCGGCATGGCCAATCCGGCCAAGGTGCTGGGCTTCCTCGACCTGGCGGGACGCTGGGACCCCTCCCTGGCCTTTGTGATGGCCGGAGCGATAGTCCTCGGCTCGCTCGCTTTTTTCATTGCCAAGCGCCGCAAGCGCTCGTTGCTGGGACTGCCGGTCCAACTCCCGGCCAGCACCGGGATAACGCCGAGGCTTGTCCTGGGCAGCACCGCGTTCGGCATCGGCTGGGGCCTGGCGGGCTTCTGCCCGGGTCCCGCGCTGGTTGCAATGGGTGCGGGCTATCCGAAGGCCGTGGGCTTTGTTGTCGCCATGGTGGCCGGCATGGTCGTCTTCGAGGTGGTTGAGCGAATGAAATCGGACATGCAACGGGCTTAGGCCCCGGGGCTCGCTGCAGCCTGGAGCCACCTGGGCTTGTTGATGACAACACTAGGCAAGTCATGAACAGATGGAGAGCACGCCAAGTGCAGATCCACAAAAATACAAACACAAACCCGTCGGCACACCCTTCCCGGAGGAGACACTCGTGAACACCATCAAACTTGGCATTGCGGCCATGGCCTTGCTGGCGGCAGTCAGCGCGCCAGCACTTTCGCAGCCGGCGACCGTGGCCATGCCCGTGCCTGATGAAGCATCGATTCCCAAGGGACCGATGGGCGATGCCATCAAGCGCGGCAAGGTGTTGCTGACGGACACCCATAAACAACTTCCCCGCAATGTCGGCAATGGCCTGAATTGCTCAAGCTGTCACCTCAATGCCGGGACAACGGCCTATGCGTCGCCCTGGGTGGGCCTCACCGGCGTCTTTCCGGAATACCGGTCCCGCAGCGCCAAGGTCAACTCCCTTCAGGAACGCATTAACGACTGCTTCCAGCGCTCGATGAATGGCAAGCCGCTTCCATTCGACTCGGCTGAGATGAATGCCATCCTGTCCTACATGAAGTGGCTCTCCACCGGCGTCCCGACTGGCACGAACGTGACTGGCAGAGGATTCGAAAAAATGGATACCTCGCTGGTGCCGGACCGTGTGCATGGCAAGGCGGTGTACGCAGCGCAATGTGCCTCCTGCCATGGGGCGGAAGGCCAAGGTACCAGGAACCCGCAAGGCGGCTACATTTTCCCGCCAGTCTGGGGCAAGGACTCGTTCAATGTCGGGGCCGGCATGGCACGCATGTACACGGCAGCCGCCTTCGTCAAACACAATATGCCGCTCGGCCAGGGCGGAACGCTATCGGCGCAGGATGCCGTGGATGTCGCGGCCTACTTCACCCAGCAGCCGCGTCCAGATTATGCGGGCAGGGCAAAGGACTGGCCCAAGGGCGACCGGCCGAAGGACGCCCGCTAAACGCGCCAGGCAATTGGCCCGTCCAACCGGGTCAAGTGCGCGAATATCCACGACGTGAAAGGGATTGTGCGGCGACGCGCACGTGAGACATCCGATCGCCCTGAATCCCTTTCCACACCTGAGGAAATCCCCTAGCGCCATAGCGTCAAGTTTGCCTTCCGGTGCGCCGTTATCGCGGAGGAGTGGAGTCAATCCATATCTAAGAACCGGGGAGAAAAGATGCTGGAACGCCTGAGCCTGAGGAAGAAATTACTGTTGCCATTGCTCCTGAGCTGGGTCTGCCTGCTCGGGCTGACGCTGTGGGATGCCTGGCAGATGCGCGAGTTGCGGCTCGAAGAGAGGAAACTCGACCTGGCCCACGTCACGGATACCGCGCTGTCCGTCGTGCAGTCGTACGAGGCGCTGGCGCGCGGCGGCAAGATGCCGATGGAGGAAGCCCGGCAGCAGGCCATGGAGCGCGTGCGCGCCATGCGCTTTGGCGAAGACGGCTACTTCACGCTAATGCGCTCCGACGCGGTCGTGGTGATGCATCCATTCAAGCCCGAAATGAACGGCAAGAACATGGAGGACACCAAGGATCCGAACGGGACCTACCTGTTCCGGGAAATCGCCGCGATCGGCAAGAGCGTGGGACGCGGCTATGTGCACTACCTGTGGGCCAAACCCGGCGCCGAGGCGCCGCAGCCCAAGCTGAGCTACGTGGCGAACTTCAAGCCGTGGGACTGGAATTTCATCGCCGGCGTCTACCTGGACGATATCAATGCGGCATTCCGCCAAGCGCTGTTCAAATCCCTCGCCCTGCTGCTGGGGATCGGCACGCTCATGACCGTGGTGGTGCTGCGCATTGCCAGCGGCCTGCAGAAACAGCTTGGCGGAGAGCCTGCGCTGACTTCGCGCATCGCGGCGCGTATCGCGGAAGGCGACCTGGCCAGCGAAGTGCACACCGCCCCTGGCGACCAGCAGAGCGTGTTGTTCGCCATGCAGCAAATGCAAACCCGGCTGACCGGCGCGATCGGCAGCATCCGCGGCTCGGCCGATTCCATCGCCGGGGCGGCAAGGGAGATCGCCACCGGCAACGCCGACCTCTCGCGCCGCAGCGAGGAACAGGCGGCGTCGCTGGAGCAGACCGCGGCCAGCATGGAGCAACTCACCGGCACCGTGCGCCAGAGCGCGGATAACGCGCGCCAGGCCAGCCGGCTGGCCGAGGGCGCCTCGGAGATCGCGGTGCGCGGCGGCGCCATCGTGAGCAAGGTGGTCAACACCATGGGCGAAATCAAGACGGCCTCGGGCAAGGTCGTCGACATCATCGGCGTGATCGAAGGCATCGCGTTCCAGACCAATATCCTCGCGCTCAACGCCGCGGTGGAAGCCGCCCGGGCCGGCGACCAGGGCCGCGGCTTCGCGGTGGTGGCCGGCGAGGTGCGCAGCCTGGCCCAGCGCAGCGCCACCGCCGCCAAGGAGATCAAGGCCTTGATCGGCAACTCCGCGCAGCGGGTGGACGATGGCTCGGCACTGGTGGAAACCGCGGGCCAGGCCATGGACGAGATCGTGGAAGCCGTCAAACGCGTTACCGACCTGATGGGCGAAATGCGGGCCGCCACCGAAGAGCAGACCGGCGGCATCGAGCAGGTCAACCAGGCTGTCACGCAGATGGACCAGATGGCGCAGCAGAACGCCGCGCTGGTGGAGCAGGCGGCGGCCGCGGCGGCCTCGCTTGAAGACCAGGCCGATGCGTTGCACCGCGCAGTTGGCGCGTTCCGGCTCGCAGGCGCCTGAGGCCCGCGGGCCGTCACAAGGCAGTAGATAGCGGCGCCAGGAGCCAGCAAGCCCGGCGCCGCTAGCCGCGCATGCGTTATCGCGCGCTTCTCGTGCGCCGGGGACTTTCCCGCTGCCCGGTGCACGATTTTTTGGCTCCCGCGCCCAGCCAGGGCTCACCCTGCCGCGCCCCGCCTGCTTTCGAAACAAGATGAAAATTTTCCTTGTAATGAGATTAATTCCCATTTACCATAGGTTCACTGTCTGACGCGGGGCAAGCAAAACGCTCCCCGGCGCGAGACAAGAAGGATACGAGCAAGGCCGGCGGCAAGTCCGCGGCAACCGAAATTTTGTGGTGTCGCAACGCGGCATCCATCACCGTCTTTTGTGGGGACCGCTCCGTACCGCGGAGCGTTTGGCAGTAGCCAGTCACCGGAGGATCGGGAAAGCAACCAGACCCCGCTTTCCCGATCGCCTCTTCGGCTGACAAGCCAAGCCATTTTTTTATTCCGCGAGCCGTGCCAGCACGGCTTGCAGCCGCGGGTGGCCTTCCTGCCGGGAAGCCGCCCGCCGCACTCTTACGGCACGCAATGGCGTACGTCAGCGCAAAGCGCGAGGCGGCGCGGCCGCGCCGGAGCACCTTCCTTTCCGATAGATGCGTCCGTTCCGGGCGCGAAGCCGCAGTATGCTGATGCCTCCCGACAGTATCGAACCCATTGACCTCAAGCGCGCCGGACTCAAGGCAACATCACCGCGCGTTCGCGTGCTTGAAGTCTTCCGCGCCAGCCCGCGCCGGCATCTCAGTGCCGAAGACGTCTACCGCATCCTGCTGGCGCAGGAAGTCGATGCAGGCTTGTCGACGATCTACCGCGTGCTTAACCAACTCGTGCAAGCCAATATCCTGCTACGCCACAGCTTCGAAGCCGATCATGCGGTATTCGAGCTCAATGAGGGCGGTCATCACGACCACCTCATCTGCGTAGCCTGCGGGCGCGTGGAAGAGTTTCGGGACGAAGCCATCGAAGCCCGCCAGCGTGAAGTGGCCACCGCCAATTCCTTTGTGCTGCGTGAACACATGCTGGTGCTATACGGCCTTTGCCCGGGATGCCGGGCCGACAAGGCGATCAACTGATACGGCCATCGGTTCCCCTGCTTCCGCCCCCGGAACCTCGGCCCCGCCCGGCCCCGCCCAGTCTGCTGTGAGCGCCGGCGAGCAACCGGAGTCCATGATGGATCGCCAGACCAAACCACTGCCCGAACTCAAACGCTTGCTTAACGACTGCCTGCGGGAGCAGCCTGGATGCCAAGGTTGCCAGTTGCACGCGGTGTGCTTGCACCGGCCTGACCATACCGGGTGCAACTGGAGCGCGGAAGTGGACTTTCCCGGGCGGAGCGAGGAGGAAGCCGTCAGGAGTTTGCCGCTGGCGCGGCGGGTGGTGGTGATGGTCAGGGAGAGGTTTAATGTTGAGGGGATCGGGGCGTTGGGGCTGGTTTGATGTTTTTTTGGTTCGGCTTCGATTTCGACTTCGACTTCGGCTGCATGACGTCAAAATCAACTTCAAAGGCTCAAAGTCAAAGGCAGTTTCACCACCCCTGCGGGGCGGCGACCTACTTTTTTGTCTTGCCCTCCATGTCAGGATACTTGTCGCCTCCGTTTCCTTAGTGAAGCAAAATGGAGGGCGGTGTGCGAATAGGTGATGACACGATATGCAACCGAGCATCGGGAATGGGTGGTTGAGCAGATGATGCCGCCGCTGAACGAACCGGTCGATAGTG